>JAFGIX010000047.1 GCA_016929395.1 Candidatus Zymogenus saltonus | reverse complement strand
CGGTTTTTCGCACAGGATAGGAAGACCTTTTTCGGCGCTGTCTTCAACATGACGCGCGTGAAGCCATGGGGGCGACGATATGACAACAGCATCCAGATCTTCACGTTCAAGCATGGCGCGGTGATCTTCATAAACACCGTTTACCCTGTACTTTTTTGCGAAGGTATCTCTGTTGTGCTGGTCGGGATCACTGATTGCGGCAATATAGGCCCTCCCGTCCGCCGTGATGGCTGGACCATGGCCCACTCGACAGATATTTCCCGCACCAATAAGACCTATCTTTGTTTTATTGCTTTTTTCCATAGTGCTCCCAAAAAAACTTAAAGTATCATTTTATGTGCAAAAGTCAAGTACATTCCGTACAGTATGTCCTCCCTGGGTCGCCGATTTAGGCGGCCTTTTTTATTCTATAAACCAATCCCAATTTCTTTTCAAGCCGAAAACCATATAAACATTAGTACTACTATATTCCCACCCCGAAGTGGGAAAGTTAGTCAATATTACATTTTCAATCTTGAATAGCGTCAATCAATCATTCACGAGGATGTTGTTTGTGCTCATGGTCATTGGATAAGCAAACTCTCCTCTTATTATCCCTTTGACTTTACCGGATTATGGCGTTAATATTAACATTAATGTCACGATATTAATATTCATCCTTGAGGAGCCGAAGAGGGGCTGTTTGGGTCGAAAGCTAGTATAAAATCAAGACAGGAGGTTCAAAAGTGACAGGTAGAGTAAAGGTTGCCGTGTGGGGAACGGGACAGATGGGGAGCGGCGCGATAGAGCTGATCCTCAAAAAGGAGGGTATGGAGCTTGTGGGGGTGATTTCGAAGAGGGCGGATCGGAACGGAAAGGACGTGGGGGAGATACTAGGCAGGGATAAGCCGCTGGGGATAAGGGTCTTCTCCGACGCCGGGGAGCTCTTCAAAAGCTCTTCCCCCGATGCGGTCGTCCAGTGCACGACTTCGACCGTAAAGGACGCCTTCGGCGAGATCGAGACGGCCTTAAGGCACGGGATAAACGTCGTCTCCATCGCCGAGGAGATGAGCTTCCCCCACTACGGCTCGCCGGAGCTTTCGGAAAAGATCGACAGACTCGCCAGGGATACCGGGGTCACGGTCTTAGGAACGGGGATCAACCCCGGGTTCGTGCTGGACCTCCTCGTCATAGCTCTGACCGGCGTCTGCAGCGAGGTGCACTCGATCACGGCAAGGAGGGTGAACGACCTCTCCCCCTATGGCCCCTCCGTTTTGAGGACCCAGGGTGTGGGGATAATCCCGGAAGAGTTTCAGAAGGGGATCGAGGACGGCTCGGTGGTGGGGCACTTCGGCTTTCCGGAGTCGATCGGCATGATCGGAAAGGCCCTGGGGTGGAAGATAGACAGGATAGAGCAGACAAGGGAGCCTATCATAAGTAGTGTCAAGAGGGAGACGAAGTTTATTAAGGTGGAGCCGGGGATGACCTGCGGCTGCCACCACAGGGGCATTGGGTACATGGGGGAAAAGGCGGCCATAATCCTCGACCACCCGCAGCAGATTCACCCCCATCTCGAGGGTGTGGTCACGGGCGACTATATCGATATAAAGGGGGTGCCCGATGTCTCATTCTCCGGCTCCCCGGAGATTCCGGGGGGCGTGGGGACGGTGGCCCTCTCGGTAAACATGATCCCCAAGGTGATTAACGCTCCCCCTGGGCTAATGACGATGGCGGATATGCCGGTTCCCGCAGCCATAATGGGGGACGTGAGGGAGATGATCAAAGGGGGAAAATGATGGATAAGATGGTCAAGGAGGGGAGCTGGGTCGAGGTCCACAGGATTGTCCTTGAACCCGGGGAGCGCGCCCCCCAGGTGCCTGAGGACACGAAGAAGGTCCCCCTCGAGATGAGGGTCAAGGGCTACCTGAACGACGACGCCGGGATGGGGGACGAGGTCGAGATAACGACCGCTGTGGGAAGGGTTGTTTCTGGGAAACTCACGGCGGTAAACCCCCCCTATGACCACGGCTTCGGCGAGCCGATCCCGGAGCTCATCTCCATCGGGAGGGAGGTAAAGAAGATCATAGGCAAGGAGGGCGATATGAGGAGGAGGGGAAGATGAGCGCCGCCGATATGGGCTACGACGCCGTCATGGCGAAGAAGGGGGAGGTGATGAAGAGCTCGGTGGGGATCGACTACGACGCCTTCAAGACCGGCCCCGTCTCCTTCGACTACGAGGGGATGATGACGAAGACCGGCTACGACCTGGAAAGGGTTTTCGAGATACAGTCAGAGACGGCGGTGGGAAACACCCCCCTGGTCGAACTGAAGAACATCACCGCCCTCGTAAGGGCCGTCTCCAACCCAGGCAAGGGTGGGCGCATATTCGTGAAGGACGAGGCGCAGAATCCCTCCGGCTCCTTCAAGGACCGCAGGGCCTCAGTGTCTATCTACGAGGCGTGGAAGAAGGGGTATCCGGGGGTAAGCGCCGCCACCAGCGGGAACTACGGGGCGGCCGTCGCCTCCCAGGCGGCGAAGAAGGGGCTTCCCGCAATTATCGTCCAGGAGGCCTTCGACGGAAGGGGTATCGCCCAGCCTGAGATAGCGGAGAAGACCAGAGCGTGCGAGGCGTACGGGGCGGAGGTGATCAGGCTCTCCGTCGGCCCGGAGCTTTTCTACGTCTTCCTCCTTATCCTCATAGAGACTGGCTACTTCAACGCCTCCCTCTACACCCCCTTTTCCGTCCTGGGGATAGAGACACTGGGCTTTGAAGTGGCGAAGGAAATAAAGGAGAGGGAGGGGCGCTTTCCGGACGTCGTCGTCGCCACCCACGCCGGCGGGGGGAACGTCACCGGCACCGGCAGGGGGCTCATAAAGGCGGGGGCGTCCGACACAAAGCTGGTTGCCGCGAGTGTCGACCTCTCGGGCCTCCACATGGCGTCGGACACCGACTTCAACCGGAAGTCGTTCACCACCGGGCACACCGGCTTCGGGATACCCTTCGCCACCTGGCCCGACCGGGCGGACGTCCCGAAAAACGCCGCCCGCCCCTTAAGATATATGGACAGGTTCGTTACGGTGACCCAGGGGGAGGTCTTCTACATTACCCAGGCGCTGGCGGAGCTTGAGGGGATGGAGCGGGGGCCTGCGGGAAACACGTCTCTGGCCGCGGCCTTTGCGGTAGCGCGGGAGATGGGGGAGGATGAGATCGTGGTTGTCCAGGAGACCGAGTACACCGGGGCGGGCAAGCACCCCATAGCCCAGCTGAATCTCGCGAAAAGGATGGGGATAGAGGTAAGGAGAGGTAATCCTAAGGAGAACGTACCCGGAGTGAGGATCGTAATCCCGGAGGATCCGTCGCAGATTAAAGCTGTTGACGTAGACCTCGAAAGGCTCAGAAAATCGTACTACAAAAACGCCCTCGAAAGTATCGAGGACAGGGAAAAGATTACAGATGACGAGATCAGGTTTCTGGCCGAAGATACGAAGACGACCCCCGACTGCGTGAGGGAGGCGGTCGGCCTGAAATAGAGGAATCTTATATGCAAACAGCAGGGGAATAATGGAGAGAGGCGACGATTACGAACAGAGGCGGGAGAGGTTAAAGGGACTGTCGGACGAGGAGCTCAAGGACCGCTTCTGGGAGCTTTTGAACAAGATAGTCGAGCCGATAGTGGAGGAGGCGAGGACCCACACCTCACCCTCCATCGAGCGGTCTGTGCTTCTCAGGATGGGATTTTCGAGCATCGAGGCGAAGGGACTTGTGACAAATATCTCGGAGCGGGGACTCCTCGGCTGCGGGGCGGGGGGGATCGTCTATCGGGTCGCCCAAAAGAACAAGGTCGACGTCAGGAGCGCGGGGTTGGGGCTTATCGAGGGAAAATACTGGGAGGATATTGACCCATGAGGCGACCGATGAAGCGATCCATAAAGCTCGAGGCCGACAAGAAGATAGACGTGGCAAAAATCATCGAGGGGCTTTCCGACTACCGTCCCAAGAGGAAGGGGTGGACGTGGAGGAAGATTAGCCCGAATCAGAAGATCGGTCCGTTCGTGTACAGGGACACATCCGAGGGGCTGAAAAACTCCGTCCCCCTCCCCTCCGCCCATTATTTCGGTGGCATCGACCCCCAGTGCGACTTCGTGATTACTACCGAGATCGCCTCCGGCCACTTCGAGGACGACATCAGAAGGATGCGGATGGCCGCGTGGCACGGGGCGGACCACATCATGGTGATAAGGACTACCGGCCAGTCCCACTTCGACGGCCTGATCGAGGGAACCCCGGAGGGGGTGGGGGGTGTGCCGATCAGCAGAAAGCAGATCAGGGCGTCGAGGAAGGCCCTCGACCTGATCGAGGAGGAGGTGGGAAGGCCGATCAACTTTCACTCCTACGTCAGCGGGGTGGCCGGGCCGGAGATGGCCGTCCTCTTCAACGAGGAGGGGGTGAACGGCGCCCACCAGGACCCCCAGTACAACGTTCTTTACAGGAACATCAACATGCACCGCTCGTTTGTGGACGCCGCGTGCGCAAAGGCGCTGATGGCTGACGCCGGTATCCTCCAGATAGACGGCGCCCACAACGCCAACGCCACGGCGAGGGAGGCGTGGAAGGTGATGCCGGAGCTTCTCGTCCAGCATGGGATAAACTCAGCCTTCTCCCTGGCTGCGGGGATGGCAAAAGAAAACATCGCCCTCTCCACCGTTCCCCCGACGGCGCCCCCGGCCCCGAAGCTCTCTATCGACCTGCCGTATGCCGTCGCCCTGCGCGACTTCTTTGACGGCTTCAAGTTTAGGGCGCAGCAGAACACCCGCTACATGGAGTCGGACACGGCGGAGGCCACCATCACCCACGTCCTGGACACATTGATCTCCCGGCTCACCTCGGCAGACATCCAGAGCACCATCACCCCGGACGAGGGGAGAAACGTCCCCTGGCACTACAACAACGTCCTCGGCGTAAACACCGCCCGCCAGACGCTGATGGGCGTGGACGGGCTGACCGATATGCTGGAGCTGAAGGGAGACCCCGTCCTCGACGGGAGGGTTCGGGAGATAAAGGAGCGGGCGGTGCTGTTCTTAGAGGAGATCGTGGAGATTGGGGGATACTTCGCGGCGGTGGAGGGGGGGCACTTCGTAGACTCCGGCAACTTCCCGGAGAGGGTCGGCGACGGGATAAAGAGGGCGGCCGACGGCGGCGTGGCGGCGGGAAGCATCGTAGAGAGAGAGACGGACTACATGGCCCCGGTCTGCTGCCACTTCGGCGAGAATCATCTCCCCGAGGAGCTGAAAAAGCCGTGCGATTTGATCGACGGCTGCACCCTCTGCGAACCCGGAAAGATCGTCTACATCGACGAGCTGGACGAGGAGGACAACGTCGCGAGGCGCCTCGAGACGCCGTTAAAGGAAAAGGAGGCCGGCCTCATCCGCCCGGAGGTGGAGTGGGCGGGCGACGGGGTGGTCTGCGTGACGGTGATGATCCCGGAAGCGCCCGACGTGGGGGAGGCGGCGGCCCTTTTGATGGCTGTGAAAATGGGGCTGAAAGACCCTGAGGTCATCCACAGGAGGGTGATGCACCCGGCCGAGGGGACCCTCTTCGAGGTGAAGGGGAGACTGGACTTCGCCGTCAAACGGGCGGACCTCGTGATCCCGAAAAAAGAGGTGCTGGTCGCAGAGGACGAGATAAGGGAGTACATCAGAAAGAGAAACGTCTCGGTCGTCGCCGCCACGGTGGGGGAGGACGAGCACTCCGTCGGGATGCGGGAGATCATTGATATAAAGCACGGCGGGATCGAAAAGTACGGCTTTGTCTGCCACTACCTCGGGACTTCGGTTCCGGTCGCGAAGCTCATCGACGCCACCGTGGAGACAGGCTCTAAGATTATCCTCATCTCCACCATCATCACCCACAACGACATACACAGGGTGAACATGAGGAGGCTCGCCGATCTCGCCGTTGAGCGGGGGTTGAGGAAGGACCTGATACTCATTGCCGGGGGGACGCAGGTGACCGACGATACCGCAAAAGAGTCCGGGATGGACGCCGGCTTCGGCAGGGGGACGAAGGGCCACAACGTGGCGAGCCTGATAGTCAAGAGGCTCAGGGGGGAGGTCTGACGGTTTTAAGGATGAGGAGGGCCGATTTACTGGTGGCGGAGATCGGGAGCACGATAACGAAGCTCTCGGCGTTCGATCTGAAGGGGGGGGGAGGGGATTCTCCCGCCCCTTTTTTGGGACAGGGGGTATCCCTTACGACGGTTGACGAGGGGGACGTGACGGTCGGCCTCACGAGGGCGATGGAAGACCTCAAATCCCGCCTTGGGATTGAGACCGAGGGGGCGAATCTGATGGCCGCCTCATCAGCCGCCGGGGGCCTCAAGATGACCGTCCACGGGCTTACCCGCGACATGACGCTCAGGGCCGCCAGCGAGGCCTCGCTGGGGGCGGGGGCGGTCGTCGTCTACACCACCGTGGGAGAGATAAGGGATGAGGACATCGCCGAGATAGAGAGGGTGTCGCCGAGGCTGATACTTCTGGCCGGCGGCGTCGACTACGGCGAGCGCGACGTGATTGTAAAAAACGCCAGAATCCTCTCAGCGATAGGGCTTAATATCCCAATCATCTACGCCGGGAACGTGAGCGCCAAGGGGGAGATCGAGAGGATCTTTGGCGAGAGCCGACTCAGGCTTCTGACATGCGACAACGTCTATCCGAGGATTGACGAGCTGAACCTGAAGCCGGTAAAGGAGATTATCCAGCGGGCCTTCTCGGATCACATAATCAACGCCCCGGGGATGGAGAGGGTAAAGGAGATGGTTCAAGGGGACGTTATGCCGACCCCTGGGGCGGTGATGGCGGCCTCGGAGCTTCTTTACGATGAGATCGGAGACCTGATGGTTGTGGACGTGGGGGGCGCCACCACCGACGTCCACTCGGTGACATCCGGCTCCCCGAAACTTACAAGGCTGATGACGGCCCCGGAGCCGCTGGCGAAGAGGACGGTGGAGGGTGACCTGGGAGTCTTCCACAACGCTCAGAATATCCTGAAGCAGTCACAGATGAGCACGGCGGAATGGGGGGGGGGAGCGGTCGACGCGGCGGAAGGCGGTATAGACGGGTTAGCTCCAATTCCCACGGATGAGGAGGAGGTAAAGAGGACATCCCTGCTCTGCAAATGGGCCGTGGACCTCGCCGTCTGGCGCCACGCCGGGGAGATAAAGGTCGCCTACGGGACGTTCGGGAGAAGCGAGCTTGTCGAGGGGAGGGACCTGACGGCTGTGAAAAGCATCATCGGAACGGGGGGGGCGCTCTGCCGCCTCGATGGCGGCCGGGACATCCTGAAATCGATCAGGAGGGACATCAGGGACAAAAAGCTCCTGCCGCCCGGGGACGCCGAGGTCTCTATCGACAGCAACTACATAATGGCGGCGGCGGGGGTGATGGTAAAGAAACACCCGGAGTGCGCTCTCTCCTCCCTGAAGATGAGCCTTGGTCTTGATCAAAAGGGGGCCTGAAAATGACAAATCCCTCGGTAACGGTAGACCTTGAAAAGATCGAGGAGAACGCTCGCGCGGTCACCGATCTCTGCGGGAGATTCGGCATCGAGGTTTTCGGCGTCACCAAGGTGACCTGCGGGATGCCCCAGGCGGCAAGGGCGATGATAAAGGGAGGGGTCGTGGGGATCGGCGAATCGAGGATGGAAAACGTCCGCCGCCTCAAGGTCAACGGCATAAACGCCCCGATCATGCTCCTTCGCATCCCATCCCTCTCCGAGGCGGACGAGGTCGTGGTCTCGGTCGACATCAGCCTCAACTCGGAGCTGTCGGTGATCCGGGCGCTCTCCGAGGCGGGAATAAGGAGGGGAATAGTCCACGACATAATCCTGATGGTCGATCTCGGCGACCTGAGGGAGGGAATCTGGCCGGACGACCTGATACCCACCGTGAAGGAGGTGGCGCTTTTTCAGGGGGTCAGAATAGTCGGTTTGGGCACCAACCTCAGCTGCTACGGCGGCGTGATCCCCACAAGGGAAAACATGGGGCTTCTGGTCGATTACGCCGACGAGATAGAGAGGAGGTTCGGAATAGAGCTGAAATATATATCGGGGGGAAACTCCAGCGCCCTCACCCTCATCAGCGAAGGGGGGATGCCGAAGAGGGTCAATAACATGAGGATAGGAGAGGCGATCCTTTTAGGCCGAGAGACGATAGAGAGGAGGCCCTGGCCCGGGACTGCCCAGGACGCCTTTATGCTTAAGGCGGAGGTAATCGAGCTCAAGGATAAGCCCGGGGTCCCGATTGGGGAGATAAGCCAGGACGCCTTCGGGCATAAGCCCGCCTTTGACTTCACCTCATCTTCCTTCAAGGGAGCAAAGCGGGAGATGGCAAGAGCGATCTTGAACGTGGGGCGGGAGGACGTGGAGATAGAGGGGCTTTTCCCCGTGGACGACAGGCTTAAGATCATCGGGGCCTCCAGCGACCACCTCATCGTCGACGTTACCACGGCCAAGGGCGAGATCGAGCTTGGCATGAGGCTCGGATTTCTGATGAACTACGCCTCGCTCCTCGCCGCGATGACCTCTTCTTATGTGGAGAAACAAATGGTGTCCAAGGAGGGGGATTTGGACAATCTAAAGGGAGTTGCCGTCATCGGGGTTCCGAGCTGGGTGGGGTCTCTATCCCCAGGCGTGAGACACGCCCCCAGGGCCGTCAGGGACGCGGGGCTTGTGGAGAGGCTCAAATCCTTGGCCCTGACCGTGGATGATCGGGGTGATGTCCGGCTTGACGAGGCCATATCCGGAGGCGACTACGATGAAAACGTGAGCGAGATCGTGAGGATTTCTGAGGAGACGGCTACTTTCGTGGAAGAGGCGATAAAAGGCAAGCTTGTCCCCCTGATCCTCGGGGGGGACGACACGGCGAGCTTCGGCGTCTTTCTGGGACTCGCGAGAATCATTGGCCCCTTCGGCCTCATGTGGCTCGATGCCCACGGCGACTTTAAGATTTCGGGGAAAGATGATCGGGGAAGCGGCGGAGGAGACGAAATGGGGGAGAGGATCACCAGCTCGGTCTTGGCCCATGCTCTCGGCTTTCACGGGGAGGGGGGGAACGAGCGTCTCTTCAAGATGGGGGGGATATCGCCGAAGCTCTCCCCCGAAAACGTAGCCATTATAGGGCTTCGCGACATCGACCAGGAGGAGGCCGATCTCATCTCCGAATCGGGGATCAGGATATTCACGATGGAGGACATAGACAACCTCGGCATGAAGGAGACGATCTATCAGGGACTCAGGGCCGCCGGAAGCGGGACGGGGGGGATCTACGTCAGCCTGGGGATGGACGTCGTCGACTCCCAAGTGGCGTCGGGCGTTGACACCCCCATTCGGGGGGGGATAACATATCGAGAGACCCACCTCGCCATGGAGCTCGTTGCCCAGTCCGGCCTCATGGTGGCACTGGGGGTGGTGGGCATCAATCCGGAACGGGACGCAGACAACTCAACGGCCCAGGTCGCCGTGGAGTTTATCCTCTCCGCGTTCGGCAAGAAGATCGTCAAAAGGAGGGGATAAAGTCAAAGTAAAGGCCCTCGATATTTAGGCCCGCCCTCTAATAGCAATCGAACAATTGAACAATCGGACAATCCGCACGTTCGGCGCAACTCCAAGGGAATCGACCTTATCCATCCTCGCTTCCGTTTAAGAGATCAAAAGACACCCTTATCTGTAATCGGACGGCTTTTGATGCGTTATATAAAATAGTTGCATAATTGAAACTGTTTTGCTATAATGAAACCATGGCTAAAACGGATAACGGAAACAGGGACAGATTTGTCGATACCATTCTCGGAAGCATAGCAGACGGCGTCTTCACCGTTGACAGGGATTGGAAGATAACGTCGTTTAACACCGCCGCCGAGAGGATAACCGGCATCTCCCGAAAGGAGGCGATCGGCAGGAGCTGCAGCGATATCTTTCACGCCAGCATCTGCACCCAGAACTGCGCCCTGAGGAGGTCCATCTCGACCGGAATCGAGATCATCAACCAGAAGATAGACATCATAAACGGCGTGGGACAGAAGGTGCCGGTCTCGATAAGCACGGCCGTCTTGAGGGACAAGGACGGGGAGGTAATGGGCGGGGTGGAGACCTTTCGCGACCTGTCCTACATCGAGGAGCTGAAAAAGGAGGTAAAGGCCCAGTACACCTTTGAGGACATTATTAGCAAGAACAAGAAGATATTGGAGATATTCGATATCCTTCCCGATATAGCGGAGAGCGACAGCACGGTCTTGATCGAGGGGAAGAGCGGTACGGGAAAGGAGCTCTTCGCCAGGGCGATTCATAACCTCTCCCACAGGAAGTCGGGGCCGTTTGTCGCCGTCAACTCGTCCGCCCTCCCGGAGAACCTCCTGGAGTCGGAGCTCTTCGGATACGTAAAGGGGGCCTTCACCAATGCGGTTAAGGACAAGCCGGGGCGCTTTGCCATGGCAAAAGGCGGGACGCTGCTCCTCGACGAGATCGGGGACCTGCCGAAGACCCTTCAGGTCAAACTGCTTCGAGTCCTCCAGGAGAGGGAGTATGAGCCCCTCGGATCGGTCAAGAGCGTAAACGCCGATGTGAGGATTATTGCGTCCACGAACAGGAACCTGACCGAGGAGGTGCAATCCGGCAACTTCAGGGAGGATCTCTACTACAGGCTGAACATAGTCAGGATAGCCCTGCCGGAGCTGAAGGAGCGAAGGGAGGATATTCCGCTCCTTGTGGAACAATTCATCGACAAGATGTCCATCAGGATGGGAAAGGATATCAAGGAGATCTCGGATGATGTGTTGGATTTCCTGATGAGGTACGATTTTCCGGGAAACGTGAGGGAGCTCGAGAATATCATCGAGCACACCGTGATCCTCTGCAGGGACGGCGTTATCACCAGGGAGAACCTCCCCGGAGAGTTGGCGGGCAAGGCGGTCGTCGCCGACGGCGGCTCTTCGTCGTTGAAGGAGGGCTTGAAAAACAAGGAGAGACAGATGATAGCCGAGTGCCTCTCCCGTTACGACGGAAGCCGGGTCAAGACCGCCAGGGCCTTGAAGATGACCAAGGTAACCCTGTGGAGGAAGATGAAGGAGTACGGCCTCATTTAGAGAGGTGTTTTGTCCCTGGCCTTTTAACCGTTTGAGCCAAGTGAAATATTATTGTGAAGAATGACCGGACGGTTTTTTAATTGCTTCCTGACCAATGGAGTTACATGTATGTAATGATTTCCCTGTCATGGAGTTTCAATTTTGAAACCATTTTACCTATTAATCCTTTTGCGCTCGTCCTACCCTTTCATAATGCCTCGAAATCATTAAGCTTTATATAATATAGATTACGGAGGGCTTGTGGCATTCAATTTGCAATATAAAATATACATGAAGGATAAGAAATGCTACAAGATCGCGGTTCCAATATTCGAGTGGAGGGTGGCGCCCAGGCTCGATACGGCAGAAAAGATGCTCTTTGCCACAGTCGAGGACGGAAAAGTCGTAGATGAAGAAGAGGTCAGGATTGTCGGGGTGCATCCATTGAATATCGCCCACTGGTTCAAGGACGAGGGGATAAAGGTCGTGATATGCTGCGGAGTCGATTGCACGTGCAGCAGTCTGCTCCTCGAGAGCGGCATCGATCTCGTTTCGTGGATAGCGGGGAATGCGAGGGAGGCGATCAGGGCATATATAGACGGGACTTTGAGCAGCATGGCGATTCCTGTGGATAGGTTCGGGTCTTGTAGGAGGAGGTTTCGTGGGGGAAGATGAAGAAATGAATGAGGGACCGGCAAAGGGCAGGGAGTGAGAAATAGTGGGGGAGGGGTAGCAGATTAATTGATTTAATGATGGTAGAGAGTTGATAGATATGTTAAACAGCATATAAAGGAGGTGTTTATCATGCCGAGGGGAGACAGAACAGGTCCCCAGGGGATGGGGCCGATGACCGGAAGGGGAATGGGTTTCTGTGCCGGATACGATGCGCCGGGTTATGCCAATCCGGGAGCTGGAGGATTCGGCATGGGGAGGGGTATGGGATTTGGCGGAGGCCGGGGCCGCGGGATGGGCCGCGGCATGGCCTGGGGAAGGGGAGGCGGAGGGCGCTGGTACGCGCCCCCGGTATATGGATATGGCACGGGATACGGGACGGGATACGGCACGCCATACTCGCAGAATCCCGAACAGGAAAGGGCCTTCATAGAAGGTCAGCTCAAGGGGATCAGGATGGAAATGGAGACTATGGAGAAGAGGCTCTCTGAGCTTTCCGCTGAGGAGAAAAAATAAGGCTGTTTTGAGTGGGGGGGCATGAGGATGTGTGAGGGGGCGTTGGGGGGGGGGGCGAGGGAGGAGTACGATCTTTGCCTCCCTCGCTCAGTTTTCCTTTTCTCGACTCCTTTTTTTCGACAAAAAGGCGGGACGGGGCGGACATCCGGCTTTTCAAAGGAGATCGGGCAAAGATATGTAATTGCCGGGGAATTGGCGGGGTATTGGTGAAAGATTGGTGACGTTGGTGAGACATTGGTGACATTGATGAAATTGGTAAATATATGAGCAATAAAGAGTGCGATAAAGATTCGACATGCAGCACATGTAACGCAAGCGAGAGCTGCACCGAGAAAGATAAGGAGAGACATGCTGAGGATCTCTTAAAAATGAGGCTCGGCCGCATCGGCAAAAAGATCATGGTGATGAGCGGAAAGGGGGGCGTGGGAAAATCCACCGTCGCCGCGAACCTCGCGGTCTTTCTCGCGATGGAGGGCTTTGAAGTCGGCCTTCTGGATGCGGACATACACGGCCCGAACATCCCGAAGATGCTGGGACTGGAGGACGAGAGGCTCCGCGGCTCCGAAGAGGGGATTATCCCTGTAAGGGTCATGGAGGGCCTTTCCGTCATCTCCGTGGGGTATCTTCTGGAGGATCGGGATACCCCCGTGATATGGCGGGGGGCAATGAAGCACGGTGTCATCAAACAGTTTCTTGGGGAAGTAAACTGGGGAGACCTCGATTTCCTGATAGTCGACCTACCCCCCGGAACGGGCGACGAGCCCCTCTCGGTGGCGCAGCTGATCGGATCGTCGGAAGGCTCGATCGTTGTCACCACCCCCCAGGATGTGGCGCTTCTGGACAGCAGGAAATCGGTCAACTTCTCCAAGAGGCTTAATGTTCCCGTACTGGGTATAGTCGAGAATATGAGCGGATTCAAATGCCCCCACTGCGGAAAGGAGATAAACCTCTTCAAGGTTGGGGGCGGCGAGAAGGCGGCCAAAGAGATGGGCGTCCCGTTTCTCGGAAGGATACCTGTCGATACGGAGATTATGGAGAGCGGCGATTCGGGGAGGCCATTTGTCAGATATTTGAGGGATTCGGAGACGTTTTCGGCCTTTTCTGATATAATGGATTCTCTCATGAAAAGGCTCGATGTCGGAAAGGTGCGAAAAAAAGCAAAAACTTGAAAGTAACAGGAGAATAAAAACTCATGAAAAAAATAGTGATGGCTTCGGAGGACAATCTGGGGCTTGATGGGAGGCTCTCGGCCCATTTCGGGAGATGCCCATATTATGTTGTCGCGGATTTCAATGACGCCGTGGAATTGTCGGCGGGCGATGTCGAGGTGGTCGAAAATCCCCACTTCAACAACCACCAGCCGGGGATAATGCCGGAATTCATCCAGTCGCTCGGGGCCGATGTGATGATCGCCGGAGGGATGGGGCCCAGGGCAATCGAGCTTTTTAACGGAATGGGCATAGAGGTGGTAACCGGTTATGCCGGAAAGATCGAGGATATCCTGAAGGCATACCTTGCCGGAAGGGTCAAGGGGACCGTTCCCTGCGCTCACGACCATGACGACGGATGCGGCGAATAGTAAACCGAAAATATAAAAGGAGATAAAAATGAATGCACGTGGAAGGGGACAGGGTGCCGGAGGCGGCGGAGGAGGTGCCGGGGGCGGCAGGGGGGTAGGAGCGGGCCGTGGAGGCGGAGGGGGTGCGGGGGGAGGAAACAGGCCCGGATCGGGGCCGGGGGGAAACTGTGTGTGCCCCAAGTGCGGGACCAAATCGCCCCATCAGCGGGGGGTTCCCTGCTTTCAACAGAAATGCCCGGAGTGCGGAAGCGGCATGATGAAGGAATAGGTTTCTTAAGAAATACAGAACAGACAGGAGAATAATAGATGAGGATTGCCATAACATCCAAGGGGGACAGCCTTGAATCGGGGCTTGACCCGAGGTTCGGCAGGTGTCAATACTTCATTATCGTTGACAGTGATGACCTTCAGAATTTCAAGGCCCTTTCCAACGATGCCGTATCGAGCGGCGGAGGTGCGGGGATCAAGGCGGCGCAAACCGTGATAAACGAGGGGGTTGAGGCGGTTATAAGCGGAAATTTCGGACCGAACGCCTTTGACGCCCTCTATTCCGGGGGCGTAAAGCTCTATACCGCCGATGTGGCGACCGTCAAGGATGCGGTAGATGCCCTCGGTTCGGGCAAGGCGAGGCTCCTCGAATCGGCGTCCGCGGCCGCCCATGCAGGTTTGAGAGAGATATAGGAAAAGGCCAGGAGCGGAAAATAGTATTAATATGATTATCAGCATAGCGAGCGGAAAGGGCGGCACCGGCAAGACGACCGTTGCAGTGAATCTCGCCGCATTGGCGGCGGAGATCTACGGCGGCGAAAAAAGGGGAGTTTTTTACGCCGACTGCGATGTGGAGGAGCCGGACGGGCACCTTTTTCTAAAGCCGGATATTGAAGACAGTACCAAGGCTCATACTCTAATTCCCAAGGTTGACCCCGATAAATGCACACTCTGCGGCAAGTGTGCGGAGGCATGTCGCTTCAACGCCCTTCTTGTTACGAGGAAAAACGTCATAGTTTTTGATGAGCTCTGCCACGGCTGCGGCACCTGCAAGATTGTGTGCGGGGATGACGCGGTTTCCGAGAGGGAGAGGGAGATCGGCGTGATTGACGAGGGAAAAGCTGGCGCCGGAGGCTCCGGCCGGATAAACTACGTTGCCGGGGTCCTGAACGTCGGGGAGCACATGTCTCCCCCGCTGATCAAGATAGTCAGGGAGAGGATAGAGAGCGCCGCCAAAGGTGACGATATTGTGTTCATCGATGCGTCGCCCGGGACCTCGTGTCCCGTCATCGAGGCGGTGAGGGATACCGATTATGTCGTCCTGGTTACCGAGCCCACGCCCTTCGGCCTTAACGACCTCAAGCTTGCTGTGGGGATGGTCGAGACCCTCGGCCTTCCCTTCGGTATCGTCATAAACAGGTACCAGGATGATGAAAGGGGAAGGGAGCTTCTGGAATATATGGAGGATAAAAAGCTTACGGTTCTGGCGGAGATACCCCTTAGGAGGTCCATCGCCGAGATTATTTCGAGGGGCGGGCTGCTTATCGATGAAGATATGGAGATGAAAAATCTCTTTAGAGAGCTTCTTAACAGAGTAATTTTATATAGAGGAGATCAGTATGATGAAATCTGATGTGGTAATCGTCGGTGGCAGTGCGGCCGGTTTGACCGCGGCGATAACCGCTCGTCGGCATAATCCCGACAAGGAGATATTGCTGCTGCGGAAAGAAAAACAGGTGTTGATTCCGTGCGGGATACCCTATATATTTGGGACCGTGCAGAAGCCCGAAAACAATTTGATACCGGATGCGGTTTACGAGAAGGAAAATATCAAGCTTGTTATCGGGGAGCTTGATAGCATTAATCGTGAAAAGAAATCGATAACGACAAAGGACGGCGAGGAGATCCAGTACGACAAGCTCATACTTGCGTTGGGCTCAAAGCCCCTCGTCCCGCCGATACCCGGCGTCGACAAGAAAAACGTCTTCGCCATTGAAAAGGACGTTGGATATATCCAGGGCGTGCTGGACAAAATGGAAGACAGCAAAAACGTAGTGATCGTAGGCTGCGGCTTTATCGGCATCGAGTTCGCCGAGGAGTGCCAGAAGAGGAAGAGCGACCTCAACATCAAGATCGTCGAGATGCAGAAAAACTGCCTCCAGCTCGTGTTCGACGAGGAGTTCTGCCTTAAGTGCGAGGAGATACTGAAGGACAAGGGAATAGAGGTCCTGCTGGACGAGAAGGTTAAGTCTATTTCAGGCAATGCGAAAGTGGAAAAGATAAACCTTGCAAGCGGCAAGGATATCGACGCGGACATGGTGATCCTCGGAATAGGCGCAAAGGCGAATTCGGAGGTAGGGAAAAAGGCGGGGCTCGAGATCGGACCGACGGGAGGCTTCCAAGTAAATCGTTATATGCAGACCAACGATGAGAACATCTTCGCCTGCGGGGACTGCGCGGAAAAGGTGAGTTTTTTTGACGGCAAGCCGAGCGGCCTGAAGCTGGCTTCCATCGCCACGATGGAGGCGCGCATCGCCGGGGCCAATCTTTTTGGGCCAAGCAGGGCGAATATGGGCGCAATCGGCATCTACTCCACCATCCTTGGGGACATCTCCTTTGCGGCGGCGGGGATGACCGAAGCGGGCGCCAGGGAAAAGGGTTATGCGATAATAGTGGGCGAATCCGAGGCGGTCAACCGCCATCCCGGTGGGATGCCCGGATCGGCGAATCTAAAGGTCAAGCTGATATTCGAGGCGGGCACCAGGGTTCTCATCGGCGGCCAGGTAATAGGGGCCAGGAGTGGAGGGGAGCTGATCAACGCCATCAGTGCGTGTCTGCACCAGCACATGACGATTGACGATATCGCGACGTTCCAGATGGGGACGCATCCCGCGCTGACCGCTTCGCCCATCGCGTATCAGCTTGTCAACGCGGCCGATATGGCCATCGCAAGCTTGAAGAGGAAATAGCATAACCTCTTCAAATCAGGAATGAGTTCCGGTACTCCGACCATCGTAAAGATACGGCGGCGGGACACTACTTTTGTCGAAAGCTCATCCTCTCCTCGGATATAGAACGGCGGGCTGCATTTCATGTGGATAAAAGGGGCGTTTTGTTGAGGTTCATGTTCTTATAAAAATATCTGTATTTGGAAATTGCCCGGTTTTATATGATAGCCCCTGATACAGGTTGTGAAAGCGGAATTGGAGAGACGGCTTGTTTCAGGCCGGAGATTTCTTGAGGGTCTCTCGGTCGAAGAGAACGGGTTCATGGGATGAGGGATTTTATCATGTCCCTGTGATGAGAGATAGATGTGAAAAAGCGTTGAATTGGTAGGTTGAATTGAGAGATTTTAAGGAGATTTACGACAGGGCCAAGGGAAGGGACAGGGGCGAGATCTACTCCGATATCGCCCTTGACCACTTCCTCAATCCGAGAAACGTCGGGATTATCGAGGACGCCGACGCCTTTGCCAGGGTCGGGGATTCCTCCTGCGGCGACTTCATGGAGATCTTTCTGAAGCTGGACAGGGAGAGAGAGATAGTCACCGACGCCAAGTTCAGGGTGTTCGGGTGCCCAGGGGCTATAGCCACGTCGAGCGTGGCCACGGAGCTCGTAAAGGGAAAGGACTTCGTATCCGCCCTGTCCATTTCGGACGATGACGTGATAGAGGCCCTGGGAGAGCTTCCAGACGGGAAGAGACACTGCTCCCTCCTGTCGATTACCGCCTTGAGGCAGGCCCTCACGGAGTTTATCATGAGGGAGTTCGCCGTAAGCGAGGGAACGGTCAATGGCGGCGGGGAGCTTGGTGAGAACTATTTGGTTGAAGACGATTTTGCGCGGCGGATGGAGACAAGTGGAAAAGAAGGTAAAAGAGGTAGCGATAGTTAGCGGCAAGGGCGGTACCGGAAAGACGGTTATCACCGCGGCCCTGGCCAGCCTGATCGACAGTAAGGTCATCTGCGACTGCGATGTGGACGCGGCAAACCTCCACCTGCTCCTGAAACCGGAGGTCGAGAAATCCACGGAGTTTTTCGGCGGGGAGCTTGCCAAGATCGACCAGGACAAATGCAGCCGGTGCATGGAGTGCGTCGGGGTCTGCAGGTCGAACGCTATCGTCGGCGATCCGCCCGAGGTGGTCGACGAGTTCTGCGAGGGGTGTGCGGCCTGTCTCTACGTCTGTCCGGTGGACGCCGTTGAGATGGTCGAAAACAAGTCGGGCGACCTTTTTGTCTCTAAGACGCGCATGGGGCCGATGGTCCATGCGAAGCTGGGTATCGCTGAAGACAACTCGGGAAAGCTGGTCAGCGAGGTCCGCAAGGAGGCGCTGGCGATCGCGGAAAGAGAAGGGCTCGACACTATCATAATCGACGGCCCGCCGGGGATAGGCTGCCCGGTGATAGCCTCCATTACCGGCGTCGATCTCCTTATCGTGGTTACGGAGCCCACCGTAAGCGGCATACACGACCTGAAGAGGGTGTTGGAGCTGGCGGCGCGGTTCAACCTTTTGTCCTTGGTCATCGTAAACAAGTTCGACATAAACAGGGAGATCACGAGATCTATAGAAGACGAATCGAAGAAGCTGAACGCAAGGGTCGCGGGGGAGATCCCGTACAGCCTGGAGGTTATGGACTCGATCCGCAAGGCAAAGACGTTGATGGAGGCGGGGCCGCCGGAGATAAAAGAGGAGATCGTAAAAATTTGGGAGACCGTGAAACGAGAGCTCTCGAATCACGGATAGGGAGGAGATATACCTATGCCGATACATGAATACAGGTGCATCAACTGCGGTGAGATAAATGAATTCATGACCAAAATGGGGTCGAAGGACGATCCTATGGTCTGTAAAAGCTGCGGCGGGGAGGGATTCCAGAAATTGATGTCCACCTCAAACTTCGCAATGAACACGACGGGCAAAAAAAACGACTCGCCCGCCCGCTGCTGCGGGGCCGATGCGCTCAGGGGGGACTGTACGCCAGGGATGTGCTGCGGCGCGGACAAGGAGTGACGGGGCGGACCTGCTGACCTCCCAGTCTCGAACCTTCCGGGGATGGCCGAAGGGATCGAATATCTCAGTTTTTTTTGAATAAATGTCACCCGGGAAAAATTTGAGGTCGACTCCGTCTCGACCTGTTTTAGATTACTCTGATCGTTATGATGAAGCCCCGGGTTTTTTGTTCAGAAGGGCATATGTCTAATGTGCCGCTAATGGGCGGGGCGGTCGCTAATAAATTGAATAGGGTCCTCGGAGGATTTTGAGCTTCTTTAAATACAAGTATCGATTATTCCCCCTCCTTCCCTTCACCCGAAGATAGGGTGCTTATAGTATCGGACCTTCCTCCTCGATTAATATTTGAAATATCCAGCTCCGGCCCGAAATAGCCTTGTGATATTAGTAATTGGGCCGATTCAATAACGGCCCGGCGAATCCCTTCGTATCTTTCCATGACTTGATCCTGCAATTGACGGCCGCTTCATCGGCTCCCACATATCGAAGATCAACCTAAAACAGCGAAATCCTTAAACACCCTCAATCCGCTCTCCTCAATACCCCCCCTTTATGTTTCGGCAAAAAAATCACCGCTTCCACAGTGCCGGGGCCGATTAGATCGGAACGGCCGTTAAAGGCATTAAGGATAAGCTGCCGGTAAATATCCCAGAATTTATCTGTTTTGAACCGCTTTGATCAAAAAAATAGTTCTATTAATCTAATGGCCGAGTTAGTGGCACGTTTGGAGAGGGGCCGTGTGCAATAAAACTTATTCTCTAATAATCTGTGCTATAATATTACGAGATGGATTTTTTTCAATCACTTATTTGTTCAAATAAACGTGAAAAAATAGAGGGGCTCGGGGTCGGATCAAACAATCGGGGAGACGGGATATTTTATGAAAGAATCTGAAATTGAAAAAGGATTGAGGGACGACCGCCAGTCGATGGAATTCTGCGAGACGCTCCTTGGAGCATTCGTGGACGGGATCGCGATCACGACTCCCTCGCAGAAGATCATCATGGTCAACAAGGAATTTTCCTCGATCTTTGGAGTCACTCCCGGGGAGATGACGGACACTTCCATTTTCGACTGGCTTAAGGATATGGAGGGCGATGCGTCTTCACGTTGGATGGAATTGGAAAAAGTCATCGGGGAGAAGGGAGAGTGCCGGAACATTGAGTTTTCAAAGACGGATAAAGATTCGATTAGGTATTTCAACGTCAATGCGTCGCTCATAGGGAAGGCCGTCAAGGGAGAGGAAGGGGTAACAATCAGCATCTGGCACGACTTTACCGAGAAACACCGGATAGAGGAAGAGCTGGCGAAGGCGAGCGACAAATGGCAGACGACCTTCGATGCCATCGGCGATCTCGTTGCAATCATAGACGGGGATTACAGGATAATCAGGGCCAATAAGGGAATGTTGGAGTTTTTTGGCAAAGAAAAAGTCGTAGGGAGATTGTGTTATGATCTGTTTCACGGAACCGACAGACCCATAGAGGGTTGTCCCCACGAAAAGACCTTGATGTCATGCGCTGCCGAGCATATGGAGATCCAGGAAAGCCGTCTCGGCAATCGCTGGCTTGATGTTCATACCTACCCGATCAAAGATGAGCGGGGGAGGGTGGTCCAGGTTGTTCATACCGTGAGTGATGTCACCGATAAAAAGATGGACGAGGAGACGCTTAGGGAGAGCGAGCAGCGGTTGGAGCTGGCGCTTCGGGGCGCTGACCTCGGCCTGTGGGACTGGAATTTTATTACAGGAGAGGTCGTCCGGGACAGGTGCTGGGCGGAGATGCATGGTTACACGATCGACGAGATCGGTTCCGAAGAGCTCTTGTGGCAAAATATTATTCATCCCGACGACAAGGAGAAGGTTGTCAGGGCGTGGATGGATCACTTTGAAGGACGGACCCCTTTCTACGAGACGGAGCACCGGGTTCGTCATAAGTCCGGCAAATGGATTTGGGTCTTGGACAGGGGCATGAGCATAAAAAAGGAGGGAGGACCCGTAAGAGCCGTTGGAACTCAAATGGACATTACGAGCCGAAAGGAGGCCGAAGAGACGATTCGGATCAGGGATTCGGCGATTCACTCGACGATCAGCTCGATTGTGCTTGCAGAGCCCAAGGTGAATTCGAAAGTCACCTACGTGAATCCCATGACAGTAAAGATGTGGGGGTACGACCATGAAGAGGAGATAATAGGAAGAAGTGTTACCAAATTCTGGCGGTATGAGGAGGAGTTTGAGGAGGTGGCGAAGGCTTTGATTGAAAAGGGGATATGGAAGGGAGAGATGGTTGCCATAAAAAAGGACGGCTCAACGTTTGACGCCCAGGTTTCAATAAATGTGGTCTTGGATGATTTTAAAAAACCGATAAGCGTTATCGCCTCGATTATAGATATTACTGAAAAAAAGAGGGCCGAGGAGGCGCTTCGGGAGAGCGAAGAGAGGTTGAGATCCACCATTGATTCAATGAACGACATGGTTTTCCTGCTGGATAAGGACGGGGTGTTTATCGAGCGCCATAAGCCATCGGGCTCGCTTAAATCGCATTCCAACGATCTGTTCATCGGAAAATCTTTCAAGGATGTTTTCCCGAAAAAGATCGCGAAACTTCTGGGCCATGCCATAGAAGACGTCCTTAAATCGGGAGAGGTCGCACAGTTTGACTATTCTATGGTCGCAGGTGATGAGGAGCTGTGGTATGACGCCATGGTCTCGGGTCGCAGGGATATCAAGAACGAGTTTTGCGGCGTTACCATCGTTGCACGCGATATAACCGATCGCAAGCGATTCGAGGCCGCCCTGAATCAGGCACACAGGGAGCTCGAAGAAAAGGCGAGGGCGCTGGAGCTGGCCAATGAGGAGCTGACACAGTACGCCCATATCGTATCCCACGATCTCAAGGCCCCCCTTCGGGCCATTCATAACTATTCGGACTTCTTGCAGGAAGACCTGAAGGATATTCTCAAGGGCGATCAGAAGGTTTACATCGAGGCCCTCAACCAAGCTGTCCGTCATGGTGAAGAGCTGGTCGATGACCTTTTGGAATACTCGCGACTGGAAAGAAAGGATATCTTTTTATTGCCGATAAATATTGGGGAAATCCTTGGGGAATTGATAAGCTCACTCAGCCTGCCCGAAGACGTCGAGATTATAATGGGGGATGATTGGCCGGAAATAGAAGCGGACCCCGTCATCCTCAAACAGATTTTCCAGAACCTTATCGATAATGCCGTAAAGTTCAATACATCGAAGGTGAAACGGATCGAGCTGGGCTGGCGACCCTACTCCGGAGATTTTTACGAATTTTACGTCAAGGATAACGGGATAGGGATTGCCCCGCGCTTTTTAGACAAGATATTCAGCGTCTTTATGCGTCTCCACACCAAGAGGGAGTATGAGGGCACGGGGATAGGGCTTGCCATTGTCAAAAAGGCGGTCAATAAGCTTAAGGGCAAAGTCCGGGTGGAATCGGACCCGAACGTCGGAAGCACGTTTATCGTGATCCTGCCCAAATCACAGGTGGCGGGATGAGTGTGGAAGAAAGACCGGGCTTTGTTCCTCTCATGGATGAGGGCTAAAGATAAAGTGTTCCGACCACTGAAAAGGTGGGTAATGATATAACATATCAAATCCGCTCGTAATCGTTCTCGATAATAAGGAGTGCCTTGAACTCCCCTGTCGGCGTTAAAGATTCGAGAATCCTGTTTCATAATCCAGTCAGGGCACTTTCCTTTTTGAAATAGCTATACTTATTATGGGCGGCCAGACGGTCTTGGGTGGAATCTGGAAGGGGAATTATAAGGCATTAAATCAATTACATCTCATCATTTTTGGGGAGGTCAATGTCTATGGAAAACTGGTTTAAAGGATGCGCTCTCGGCATTGATGCCTCTATTGTCAAACAGGTGAAAGCCGAACACCTGAACTATGAAATGAAGATCAACATCTTTTTTGGAACTTAATCGATCTTCGGGGAGGACATGTTGACTAATAACGAAAAAGCCCCCTCAATTGACATCCTGCTTGTCGAGGATAATAAGCACGACAGATTATCGTTTCGCAGGGCCTTTGAGAAGAGCAACGTCTCCTTTGAGATAACGGAGTGTGAAAGGGCCGAGGAAGCATATGAGATGCTTCATTTGGGCAAATATACTTCTAATATTGTGGTTATAGATTTCCAACTGCCGGGAATATCCGGTCTCGATCTGGTCAGGGATCTGATTAATGAAAAGATACCCCTCCCATTGGTGCTATTGACGGGGAGCGGCTCGGAGGAGATAGCCGTGGAGGCCCTAAAACTTGGCGTAGACGATTATATAATCAAGGATCCGAACCAGGGTTATCTAAAGCTCCTTCCCCTGATACTTCCGGAGGTTGTAAGGAAATATAATGAACGCCTGGCCCGAAAACATGCCGAGGAAGAGCTCAGGATAAATCAACAGAGGTTGGAGCTCGCCATGAACGTCACGAACCTTGGGATATGGGGCGCGGACTTTCAAACGGGGGAGATTTATTCCGATTACAAATGGGGCGCGACCCTCGGGTACAGCGAGGAGGAGTTCAAGGAGTATCTAAATTCGTGGATCAGGTTAATTCATCCCGAAGATGTTGAGATTGTTGAAAAAAGCATTGTCGACAATATAGAAGATAGGACTCCTTATTTTGAGTGTGAATATCGGGTAAAAGATAAGTCCGGGGAATGGAGGTGGATTTACGCCCGGGGAAGCGTTGTTGAGCGTGACAGTGACAACAATCCCCTAAAAATAGTAGGGACAATGCTCGATATCACGGAGAGGAAGCGGACCGAGGAGGAGCTCAAACTGAGTCAACAGAGGTTGGATCTTGCCATTAACGCCACAAATCTCTGTATCTGGGGCGCGGACTTTCGGACGGGAGAGAGTTATTTCGACTACAGATGGGGCGAGACTCTCGGGTACAGCGAGGAGGAGTTCAAGGTATTTCATAATAATTGGTACGAGTTGATTCATCCAAAAGATTACCCAACATTTACCAAGAAGCTGTCGGACAGCATCGAGGGGAGAACGAGTTTTTTTGAGGATGAATACAGGGTGAGGGATAAATTCGGGGAGTGGAGATGGATTCAAAACCGGGGACGGGTCGTTGAACGCGATGGCAACAACAATCCCCTTAAGATAACCGGGACAATGCTCGATATCACGGGAAGGAAGCGCATAGAGAAGGCCCTAAAGGAGAGCGAGGAGCTGTACAGGAATCTTTTTGAAACCGCCCTCGTCGGAATATGGAGGGCGAGTATCAAAGACGGCGGTCTCCTTAGGGCAAACCCTAAATGCGCGGAGATTGTCGGAGTGGAGTCGGTCGATGAGTTGTTAAACAATTACAAGACCTCCGATTTTTTCCCCCTCGAAGACAGGATAAACAACCTTGTCCTGCTCGAAGAGATGGGAGAGCTGTCCGATTTTGAAACACGCTTGAGCCAAAAGGACGGATCCGAAAAGCATGTTTCAATATCAGCGAAGGTCTTTCCGGAAAAAGGATATGTAGAGGGAATCATAGTCGATATCACCGACAGAAAGAGGGCGGAAGAGGCCCTCCAGGAGTCCGAGAAGAGATACAGGTTTATAGTCGAGAACGTCCGGGATATTATTTACGTGACGGACGAATTTGGGAATTACAAATTCTTGAACAAGGCCCTGGAAGAGCTGACCGGATATACGACAGACGAGTTGATCGGAACAAGTTTCTGGGATACCGTAACGCCCGATTCGTCTAAAACCGCGGAAGGGTATTTGTCAAGGCTCATGGCGGGCGAAGAGATAGGCCACAAAGAGCTTGATGTATACGATAAGAACGGCCAAATGGAGACGATAGAGTTCCTGGCAAGACCTATTTTTGAAGACGGCAAGGTGGTGGAAATTCTCGGAATTACCAGAATCGTCACCGAGCGCAAAAGAATGGAAGAGGAGTTGAGACACTACGCCGATGAGCTGAAGAGGGCCAACGAAGAGATCAAGAGCTTTACATATATAGTCTCTCACGATCTCAAGGCCCCTCTTATAAACCTGAAAGGATTTTCCAGAGAGTTGGAATCCGCAATAGAAAAGATTAATTCAAATCTTGCTTTGGTCGTTCCCCACCTTTCTCCTCAGAATAAAGAAGAAATTGAAGCGGCATTAACCAATGATATTCCCCAGAGCATGGAGTTCATCAACTCCTCGGTGACCAGGATAGATAATCTCATAAAGGCGATTTTGAAGCTGTCCCGGCTGGGTAGGAGAGAACTCGTATTTGAAAAAGTGAATATGAAAAAGATCATAGATGTTACACTCAAGAGCATCGCTCATCAGATAGAAGAGGGTAAAATAAAGGTTGAGATAAAAGAGCTCCCGGATGTAACAGCCGACCAGACCTCGATGGAACAGATATTAGGGAATCTGTTGGATAACGCCACCAAGTTTCTCGATCCGAAGAGGTCCGGCAGGATCGAGATAAGCGGGGAGAGGGGTTATAACGAGACCACCTTTTACGTCAAGGATAACGGGAGGGGAATTAGGAAGGAAGATTTCGACAGGATTTTCCAGATCTTTCATAAGGCCGGAAGAGATGACAGGCCCGGCGAGGGAATGGGCCTTGCCTACGTAAAGACCATGGTCGAGCGTCACGAAGGCAGAATCTGGTGTGTGTCGGAGCCGGACGTCGGCACAACCTTTATTTTTACAATTTCTCACAAACTCGCATTGACCAAAGATTACACTTAGGCTTGATTCTGACAGTAGTTACCGGTCTTTCCAAATCCATCGCAATAGGCGCCTTTTTCGCTTCCAGAAATCTCAATGGCAATGGCTGAGATTTTCCCTTCGGGTGGGAGCTATAATATTATCGGGCCGAATTCCGAAGTCATGGGAACTTCCAGGGCTGCCGAAGGACGGCAAGCGGCTCCATCGCAGATGGCGAAAAAATTACACAAATAGTAATTATTATTGATTGTAATTTAAGGTTTCGGTATTATATTATGTAATATATAATATGAATGCGTAATAGGCGGATGGTTTATGGAAGGCGCTTTAAAAAAATAAAAGGGTCTAAGTCCCTGCTCTTACGGTTTAATAAAGTTACAGCTAAAAAGTAAAGGGGGTGTTATAGAATGAAAAAGGTATTAATTGCATACGCTTCGAGGACGGGCAATACCCAGCAGATCGCCGAGCAGATCGCCGAGGGGGTGCGCCTCGGCGGGGCGGAGGCGGTGGTAAAGGATGTAAAGGAGATTAAAGAGGTCGAGGAGCTGGACGGTTACGCCGCGATCATATTGGGTTCACCGACTTACCACGGGGAGATGCTCCAGTCGGTTAAGACCTTTCTCTTTCTTATGGAGGAGGCCAAGCTGAAGGAGAAGGTTGGCGGGGTATTTGGCTCCTACGGATGGAGCGGCGAGGCGCAGGACAGGATTTACAATACAATGAGAAATATCTTCGATATGAAAGTGATGGGCGGGGCGTTCAGGTTGAAATCGCCGGAGGCTAAGGGCGCTGTAAAGGCGTCGCATGACTACGGCCGCACAATAGTAAAGAAGCTTAGGAGATAGCTTATTGCCGGGCAGAAGAAGCTGAAAAAATTTGGAAGATGAAATGACAAATCGTCTAAAAAAGGAAAAGAGTCCCTACCTCCTTATGCACGCGGAAAATCCCGTGGAGTGGTATCCCTGGGGTGACGAGGCGTTCAGAAAGGCGAAGGACGAGGACAAGCCGATCTTCTTCTCCATAGGCTATTCAACCTGTCACTGGTGCCACGTCATGGAGAAAGAGTCCTTTGAAGACGCCGATCTGGCCGGGATATTGAACGAGCACTTCGTCTCGATAAAGGTGGACAGGGAGGAGCGCCCCGACATAGACAATATTTACATGACGGTTTGCCACGCCATGACCGGAAGCGGCGGCTGGCCCCTCTCGATATTCATGACTCCCGAAGGGAAGCCCTTTTACGCCGGAACATATTTTCCCAAGAGGGGTAGAATGGGGATGCCTGGATTTATAGATATTATAGCGGAGATTGCGGCCCTGTGGCGGGACGATCGGGGACGTCTCGTTAAGGTGGGAGAGGACGTTACGAGCCTTTTAAGGAGTGATTCCCTAAAATCCGTTGGCGAGGCCGCGCCGGAATCGGCAATCATGGAAAAGGCCTACAGGGGAATTGCCGACATATTTGATAAGAATCGGGGAGGATTCGGCCGGGCACCAAAGTTTCCAGTGCCCCACCGCCTCACGTTTCTGCTCCGCTGGTATAAGAGGAGCGGCGACAAGCTCGCCCTCGAGATGGTCGTAAAGACCCTCGACGAAATGAGGGGTGGCGGCATATTCGACCAGGTCGGCTTCGGCTTCCACCGCTACTCCACGGATGAGAGGTGGCTTGTCCCCCACTTCGAGAAGATGCTCTACGATCAGGCGCTCCTCGCCGTTGTCTATATCGAGGCCTTTCAGGTCACGGGTGATGCGAGGTTCGCAGAGACGGCGCGGGAGATATTTACCTACGTTTTGAGGGATATGACGTCTCCAGAGGGGGGCTTCTATTCCGCGGAGGACGCCGACACCGAGGGGAGGGAGGGCCTCTTCTACCTATTTACTCCGGGCGAGGTCAGAGACGTTCTGGGGGAGAAAGACGGAGATCTCTTCTGCCGCTTTTACGATATTAAGGATGGGGGGAACTTCGAGGACGGGATGAG
The DNA here is from genome assembly GCA_016929395.1 of Candidatus Zymogenus saltonus. NCBI lineage: Bacteria > Deltaproteobacteria > Candidatus Zymogeniales > Candidatus Zymogenaceae > Candidatus Zymogenus > Candidatus Zymogenus saltonus. Next base: position 11,658 of record JAFGIX010000047.1, on the reverse strand, counting down.
CATCCCCAACGTCAAGACTCCGATGGGGGAGTTTGCGGAGAGGGAGGGTATCGATGTCGGGGACTTTAAGAAATTTATAGATGGTTCTCGGGCAAGGCTTCATGCCGTGAGGGAGAAGAGGGCGAAGCCCTTAAAGGACGATAAGATCATAACGGCGTGGAACGGCCTTATGGTGGCCGCCCTGGCCAAGGGGTATCAGGCCCTTGGGGACCGCGATTATCTAGATGCGGCCGAAAGGGGGGCGCTTTTCGTCCTGAATAACCTCAAATCAAAAGGGGGGAGACTAAAGAGGCGCTTCAGGAACGGGGAGGCGGCATTCCCGGGATTCGTAGACGACTACGCCTTCTTTGTCTGGGGGTTGGTCGAGCTTTACGAGGCCGAATTCCGAATCGACTTCTTGAGGGAGGCGGTGGCCCTAAACGATGTCATGCTCGGTCTCTTCTGGGACGAAGACGGTGGTGGATTGTTCTTCTCCAGAAACGACGGGGAGAAGCTGATCATAAGGAAGAAGGAGATATACGACGGGGCGACGCCGTCAGGAAACTCCGTGGCGGCTAAAAATCTGCTGAGGCTCGCGAAGATAACGGGAGACGTCAGGCTTGAGGAGAGGGCGGAGGAGCTGATAAGATCGTTTCTGCCGACAGTCGGGCGGGACCCTCACGCCTACACCCAGTTTCTCGAGGCGCTGGATTTTTTGATGGGGCCGTCAAGGGAGATAGTCATCTCGGGCTATCCGGATAATCCGATAACGAGGGGAATGGTGGAGTCGGTACAGAGGAGGTTCATCCCAAATAAGGTCTTGATCCACGCCCTTAGCGATGGTGACTTAAAGGAGCTGTCAGAGATCTCCCTGTTCCTGTCGAATATGGATATGGCAAGTGATAAGCCCGCGGCCTACATCTGCGAGGGCTACGCGTGCAGGGCCCCGATTTACGACATCGAGACCCTAAATAAGGCATTAACATAGCCTGATTATAGGTTTGAAACATTAGTGCGAGATTAATTTAGAAAAAAATTACAAAAGAGGTTGAAAATGAATATAATGGAGATCAAGAGGGGCGCCCTTTTCGCCTCCATTTTCGTGGCGCTCTTTCTCACCTTCGCCTCATGCACGGAGGGCGAGGAGATAAGGAACTACGAGGGGAAGCACCTTGACAAATTCGACCGCGCCTACGACAATTCAATTCGCGGGCCTCAGAAGATAGACAAAGACAAATACAGGCTCGAAATAAAGGGTCTTGTGGAAGAGCCCGTATCCCTTACCTATGACGAGGTGCTGTCGCTGCCGCACGTGAAGAAGGCGATTACGCTCCACTGCGTCGAGGGATGGAAGGAAGCTCTTCTCTTTGAGGGGGTCAGATTTCACGACATTTTCGAGAAGGTAAGGCCGAAGGAGGGAGTAAAGAACGTCGTGTTTTACGCCGAGGACGGATATTCTTCCTCTCTCCCCTATGATTTTATCGTAAAAAAGGATTTGATGCTCGCCTATTCGATCAACGGGAGGATTTTGGACGAGAGGAGGGGCTTTCCCTTTCAGGTGGTGGCGGAATCGAAGCTGGGTTATAAGTGGGTCAAGTGGGTGACAAGGATAGAACTAATAGACACCGACTACGAGGGCTTTTGGGAGAAGAGGGGCTACTCCAACGAGGCCGATGTGAAATGATGATCCGATGTGAGGAGGTCGGTTTGTATAGATTTTGATGGAGTTTCAAAAGAGGAGTCTGATAGACTTTAGAGGAGGTTTTTCATGGACAAGTATGTATGTACCGTATGCGGATACGTTTACGATCCCGCCGAGGGGGATCCCGACGGCGGAATCAAGCCGGGGACTCCCTTCGACGATCTGCCCGAAGACTGGGTTTGTCCCGTCTGCGGGGCGTCCAAGGACGAGTTTGAAAAAGAGGAGTAGGCGCAAATAAACAGGGAAGGTGTTTTTATTATCAAGAGAACAAGGAGGTTTTTTTTAATGGAGCAGAAGAAGGTAACTCTATTTTCAACTCCCACGTGACCCTTTTGCAAGAGGGCGAGAGAGTTCCTTTCGCAGAAGGGGATCGAATATGTGGACCATGACGTGACCTCGGATAACGAGGCCATGGAAGAAATGAGGAAGTTGACCGAGGGCGGGCTTAGCGTCCCGGTAATCAAGATTGGCGATGAGGTAATCGTCGGTTTTGACAAGGGGCGGATAGAGGAACTCCTTGGATAGGGCGTAAAATATCGTACGGAGGGGTTATGAAAGGCGTAACGATATATACCCTTAGGGGGTGTCCCTTTTGCAGCAGGGCAAAGGCGTTCTTGACCGAAAAGGGAATAGAGTTTCACGAGATAGAAGTGGAGCCGAGGTCCGAGGGGTGGAAGGAGATGAAGGCCGCAACAGGCAGCGGCTCCCTTCCGCAGATAATCGTGGGCGGTGAGCCGATAGGGGGCTACGGCAACCTCGTTACCCTGGAGGCGGTAGGCGAGCTCTGGGACAAGCTGGGCAGGCCGAGGCCGGGAGATGCGCCGCAGATATACGACCTGATAATAATAGGGGGCGGGCCGGCGGGCCTGAGCGCCGCCATATACGCCGCCAGAAAGCTCATGAAGACCATTATCATCAGCAAGGATATCGGGGGACAGGTAACCTGGACCTACGACATAGACAACTACCTCGGGTTCTCAGAGATCGACACCGTGGAACTCATCTCGAAGTTCGAAGAGCACGTCGGGAAATACGGGGTCGAGAAGATGGAGGGGGTCGAGGTGGTATCGGTAGACCTCGCCGGCTCGATAAAGAAGGTCTTTTGCGACGACGGCGCCCTTTACAACGCAAAGACGGTCATCCTGGCGATGGGAAAGCGCCCGAGATCGCTGGGCGTTCCGGGGGAAAGGGAGCTGGTCGGCAAGGGCGTGGCGTACTGCTCGACCTGCGACGCCCCCCTGTTCAAGGGGCTTAAGGCCGCAGTGGTGGGAGGGGGCAATTCGGCCCTGGAGGCCGCCCTGGATCTCATCAACGTGGCAAAAAAAGTGTACCTGATATCGCTGACGCCCCTTACGGGGGATCCGATATTGATAGACAAGGTTATGGCTTCCGAAAAATCGGAGATCATCACCGAGCACAACACGCTCGGCATCAAGGGGGACAAGGTGGTTTCCGGTATAGAGATAAAGTCCCTGAAAGACGGCAATACAAGGGTTCTCGAGGTGGACGGGGTCTTCATCGAGATAGGGCTTCTCCCCAACTCGGAGCTCGTGGTGGACACCCTGACCACAAATGCGATAGGCGAGATCGTCGTCGATTCCCAGTGCAGGACGGGGATGGCCGGGGTCTTCGCCGCCGGTGACGTCACCGATGTCCTGTTCAAACAGGTGATAATAGCGACGGGGGAGGGCGCGAAGGCCGCTCTCTCGGCATATAATTATATAATAAGCAGGAAGTAGTTTTTCGGGGGGATTATTGTGAATCGGCCCGCGGAGGCTATAGGCCGAGAGGTCATTTATCAAGATCAAATATCATTTTGTCATCCTATCTTTCTACGACGGAAGCTTTTAAAAAATCGCTGTCTGATTTTCACAACCATTTCCCCTTGACCCGATTGTCCCGAAACGGTTGACCCCGTTTTTGAGTCGATGAACGGCGGCCGAAAAAATATTGTCTCCATTTCCCGGAGGACATTTCTGTGTGGTTTGCCGCCGAAAATTCGGAAGAAATCTGTTTAAAGGGGTGTCAATAGCCTGTACTGCCTTGATGAAATTTCAGATTCCTCCGAAACGGCGTTGACATTTTTCATTTAGTTGATAGATTATATACAATAATGATAACCAGTATCATTATTGTGAATGAGGGCAACCTATAATAGGTTTTCAATTTTTTAACAACCTAAAATAATAGGGGAGGTAATCATGACAGAAAGACTACAGATTTACAAGTGCGAGGTATGCGGGAACATAGTGGAGGTACTTCACGAGGGCGTCGGGGAGCTGGTCTGTTGTAAACAACCGATGAAGCTCTACAAAGAGAACACGGTCGACGCCGCCAAAGAGAAACACGTCCCTGTTTCCGAAAAAACCTCGGAGGGGCTATTGGTAAAGGTCGGGGAGGTTCCCCACCCGATGGAGGAGAAACACTACATAGAGTGGGTGGAGGTAATCGACGACAAGGGGAGGGCCTACCGCAGGTTCCTGAAGCCGGGTGACAGCCCCGAGGCGTCTTTTAATATCTCCGGGTCTGGCCTTACGGTCAGGGAGTACTGTAATATTCACGGTCTTTGGAGGGGGTAAGAAACATGTTAAACAAGAAGGTGGAAGAGGCGATAAACAAACAGATCGTAGCGGAGCTCTATTCCGCCTACCTGTATCTGTCAATGGCGGCCTATTTCGAGTCCGAGAGCCTTAAGGGGATGGGACAGTGGATGAAGGCCCAGGCCTTCGAGGAGCTGTATCATGCAATCAAGTTCTACGAATACGTCAACGAGCGCGGGGGAAGGGCCGTTCTTTCCGCCGTAGATCAGCCGCCCAAGGAGTGGAAATCTCCACTCGCCGTATTCGAGGCCGCCTATGGCCACGAGCTGAAGGTCACCGATATGATCAACAACCTTGTTGATATAGCAAGAAGCGAGAACGACAAGGCCACGGAGTCTTTCTTGGGCTGGTACGTAGACGAGCAGGTGGAAGAGGAGGCCAACGCCGACGAGATAGTGAACAAGTTGAAGCTCATGGCGGACGCCCCGGGCGGCCTCTACATGCTGGACGAGAAGCTGGGTCAGAGGGGATACATCTGGCCAGGCGCCGAAGCCGCGGCGGAATGATAATGCATAAACCGGGTGTCTCTCCTATTTGACGGCGATCGAGGAGAGTTTTATCATATTATATATGCAAGGGGGAGCCTAGACTCCCCCTTGAGAAAGAGGTGGTGATAAAATGACTGATGAAAAAGAGGTATCCTTGAAGATGCTTAGTACGGCGCTTGAGATGGAGAAGAAGGGAATATCGTTTTACGAACAGGCCCTTTCAAAATGCAGGAACGAGGTGGGCAGGGAAATATATACGATGCTCAGAGATGACGAGAGGGTCCATATCGACAGGATAATGAAGATATATTCCTCCCTGGAGGCTGGGAGCGACTGGATCGAGGAGTGGAAGGGCCAAAAGCTCTCCCACGGCGACCTGGGCGGCCTGTTTGTCGACCTTACAAAGAGGCACGGCAAAGATTTTACCGCCGACGCCGATGACATCCAGGCCCTGGATGTTGGGGTCGATTTTGAGCTTACGGCAGTGGACTTCTACCTGAAGCACCTCGAGAGGGCCGAAGACCCGAAGGAGCGGGAGTTTCTGGAGCTTATGGTGAAGGAGGAGAGGAGTCATTTCAAGATACTCGACGATATGAGGTTTTATCTGACCGATCCGGAGGCTTGGTTCATGGAGATGGAAAAGAGCGGCTTGGACGGCGCCTGATACGGCGCTTGTGTGTAAGATTGAAATTAAGTATATAAACGTTTTTATTTGCAAAATCGATTTGATGGGGGTTATAATGTCTAAGCTGAAAACCATTGCATTCTTCCTCCTTTTGGTGTTTTTATTCTCATCTACCCCGCCCTTGTGGGGTAAGGTGAATCTGAAGCCGGGGGATTCTTTCCCGGATATAGAGCTTAAAAAGCCAAAAGGTTCGGAAGACAAGAAATACCTCGGTTTAAAGGGCTGGGGCGGTTTCACAATAGGGGATATAGGGGCGGAGGTGGTAATCATCGAGCTCTTCTCCATGTACTGTTCCCATTGCCAGAACGAAGCGCCCCTTACGAGGAAGCTGTATGAGATAATCGAGGCCGATCGGAGGCTCAAGGGGAGGTTCAAGATTATAGGGATCGGGATCAATAACTCCGATTTTGAGGTGAACTTTTTCAAGGAGAAATACAAAATTCCGTTTCCTCTCGTCTCAGACGACGAAAACATGGTGGAGAAGACGGTCGGAAAGGTCCTTACTCCCCACTACGTGGTTGTGAGGATAACCGGCGATGGAAGGACAAGGGTCATCTTTTCCGAGGCGGGGAGACTGGAGGACCCAAAAGTCTTTCTCGATATGATTTATAAGCTCGAATTTTCGGGGGGTAAATAGATGTTTTTCATAAATAAAACAGGATGGATATTTACCCTGCTGGCAGTTGTCGCCCTGTCTCTGATCCTTGTATCTCCCGGCGCCCTTGCGGAATCCGGGGCGATGGCGGGCAGCATTTACGATCCTGGAAGGCTGAAGCCGACAGACAGCCGGCTTAAGGTAAAGGTGGGCGATGAGGCCTTCGATTTTACCCTTCCCGCAGTTGGCGGGGAAAAGGTCACGCTGAGTCAATTTCGCGGCGTAAAAAACGTTGTTATCTCCTTTGTCCCGGCGGCGTGGACGCCGGTCTGCTCCGAGCAGTGGCCCGGATACAACATCGCCAAGGAAATGTTCGATCAATACGACGCGGTGCTTTTGGGGATAACCGTGGACAACGTCCCCACCCTCTTTGCGTGGACGAGGGCCATGGGGGAGATATGGTTTCCGGTTCTCTCCGATTTCTGGCCCCACGGCGAGGTGGCCGATAAATTCGGGATTCTGAGGTCCGACGGCCTTTCGGAAAGGGCTATATTCATTATAGACAAAAAAGGCGCTATAAGGTTCATCAAGATAAACGATATAAATGAGAGGCCCAAGCTTGAGGTCATAATAAACGAATTGAAGAAGCTGAAGGATTAACCGTATTAACGCGGATTTAAACAGGAACACGACAAGGAACTTGATGTAAGGATTTGAAAATGATTAATGAAAGACTTGTAAGAATCGTTAGAGGCAAAAAGGATAATATTTTGGGCCTCTGGTTGAAGGACTTCAAAGAGGCCAGGACCCTGAGGACGGAAGAGGGAGTAGATGAAACCAAATTTAAGCTGATGATGGCGGATGTGCTTGAGGGATTCGACAATGTGATGGAGAAAGATGTCTCCAAGTACAGGCTCTGTCTCGATTTCACGAGAATCGGCGACGAGTTCTTCAAGGACAACTACGCCATTCACGATATTGTCAACGCCCTCACAATACTGAAGAAGGTGATTATGGAGGTGGTGACGACGGAGGGGTTTTTCAGCACCGCCTTTGAGCTCTATCAGCTTCAGGAGTTGAATAACAAGGCGGTTCTCTATTTCGACAGGGCGATATATTATGCAGCCCTCGGCTATGAAGACAGTATGAAACAGCTCATGGAGGACAAGGGTGATATAGGCAAGCTCAAGAAGTTCTTCGGCGCCACGGAAGGGAGGATGAAATATATTCACAGCTGTGCCCTCGAGGCTGAGAAGTAAGCCGGGTTTCGGGATCTGGGATTTTTCATTTTCAGATTGAGCTGGCGGGAGATTCACGGCGGGCGGCTCGGATAGAGGATCGTATTTTTGAGAGGGAGTGGAGGGGGAGTGGTTTGGGAGAGGGTGGGGGGCGTCAGTCAGATGCAGGTATTGGGTCGGCTTGGTTTTATGACCTGTTGATAGAACAATCCTTAATCGGAAAATCCGATTTCACAAAGGAGTTGAAAATGGCCTATGTTTTTAGCATGGACGAGGTCTTTGAAATCGCGGAGCAGATAGAGAGGAACGGGGCCAAGTTTTACAGGAAGGCCGCCCGGTCTTTTGACGAGGACGGCAAAAAGATGCTCCTCGACCTTGCGGAGATGGAAGAAAATCACGAAAGACTTTTTTCAGAGATGAGGCGTGATTTCGCCGAGGAGTCCAAGCTGCCCGAATCGTTCGATCCAAACGGGGAGGCGGCCCTCTATCTGCAGGCGATTGCCGACGGCTACGTCTTCAAGTTTGACGAGGACCCCTCGGAAAAGCTCAAGGGTACCGAGAGGATGGAAGATGTTTTAAAAATCGCCATCGGACTCGAAAACGACTCCATAGCCTTCTATACCGGCATCCGCGAGGCGGTCCCGGACAGGCTGGGCAAGGACAAGGTCAGCAGTGTTGTGATCGAGGAGATGGGACACGTCAGGATCTTGAAGGAAAAGCTTGTCTCTCTGAAATGAGGGGTGGGGGTTTGTGTGAGGTTGGGAAAGTGTTGTTCCGTGAAAAGACAGGCGGTTTTTTTTGATAACTTGAGAGGGCCATTTTTTTAGACCATTTTTATAGAACGTGAGGGACATCCTTTCACCCTGCGGGATTTTTAAAGGGCGGTCCCGGCGGTCTCTTCGATCCAAAATTTCTTGACTCCCGGCCTTTAAGGCGGGCATTTCCTTTTGTACTTGATCAATCCCCTGAATGTCAAAGGTGGTTTCCGTTCCCCGCTCGCGGTTCAAATCGGGCGGTTTCATTTCATCGGGTGCGGGACATCGGGAGAGGATCGGGAAGGCGGACCTTGACCGTTGAGATCAAATCGGCAAGGGTCAGAACGCCCTCAATAACAGCTCCAGTCCCCCTTTTATGTTCCCGCCTAAATGAAACCTGACGACCTTTCGCCCGGCGTTTGTGAGGGCGTTCATGTCCCCCATCGCCTGGGCGGCCTTCAAAACGCCAAACGTAATGTTAGACTCGTTTCCCCCAGCCTCGTCAGGAATCGGGACATCCAGCTCGTCGTCGGCGGTAAACTGGATGAAGATGCCGCCGCCGGAGTCCCCCTTGTGGAGCTGGCCGGTGGAGTGGAGAAAGCGGGGGCCGTATCCGAACGTGGTGGCGACCCCGAATCTCTCCCTGATTCTTTGGCGGAAACGCGACATGTTTTTTCCTATCTCTTCTTCCGGCTTGAGGTAGGCCATAAGCGCCACGTACCCCCCGGGTTTGACGTTTTCTAGAAACGAGATCATCGCCATCCCCGGGTCGGCCGCGGTCATCCCCCCGTAGACGGTTATGTTGTCACCCGCAGCGGTCAAAGTCTCCTCCGGGAGCCTTCCCTCCTCTTTATATCGGGCAACCGCCTCCTTGGCCAGGACCTTTGCCGCCTCCACGTCCGGCTGCTCGAAGGGATTTATTTTGAGGAGGTGGCCGGAGACCGCCACCGCCATCTCCCAGAGGAAGAACTGCCCCCCGAGGTCGTAGAGGTCAGACAGGGAAAGTCTGACCACGGGCCGGCCGGCCCCCTCAATATCGGCGATAAAGGAGTCTTGAGCCGTGTCCCCCTCAAGCCCTATTTTTACGAAAAACCGGTCGTCTCCGTAGAGGCTCGGATCTCCCAAAGGCTCGTTTACCACAGGTAATATACCCACTCCCTCCTTTCCGGTGCTCTCAGCGATCAGCTGCTCGACCCAGTCGCCGAAGGAGGCGAACTCCGGCGAGATGATAAACGTGGCCTTGTTTACGGAGGCGCCGTGAAGCGCCCCCATCAGCGCCCCAAGCCTGACGGCGTCGCTTTCTCCCCCTTCAGGGCCAGAATCCCTCGATTCGGAGGCGACCTCGACTGCCCTTTCAAGAAGCGTTTCTATATCCATGCCTATCAGGGCCGCCGGCACGAGCCCGAAATGGGAGAGGGCGGAATAACGCCCCCCGATGTTCGGGTCGCTGAGGAATGCCTTGCGGAAATTCAACATCCCGGCTACCTCCGCCAGGGATGACCCTGGGTCGGTTATGGCGATGAAACCCTCCCCCGCCCGTTTTGCTCCGAGCCTCTTTAGGGCGAGGTTGTAGAAGCATTTGAAAAAGGAGAGGGTCTCCACGGTCGTTCCCGATTTCGTGGAGACGATAAAGAGGGTCTTTTCGATATCGAGCCGGTCGGCGAATCCCGACACCGCCCCGGGGTCGGTGCTGTCGAGGACGGCGAGGTCGAGGAATCCCTTTTTGACGCCGAAGGTCTTTCTGAAAAACTCGGGGGCGAGGCTCGAACCGCCCATCCCCATGAGGAGGGCGTTTGTGTAACCGGCCGACTTCACATCCTCCACGAACTTAACGATTTCCCCCACGTTTTCCATCATAGCGTCGGCTATCTCAAGCCACCCGAGGCGGTTTGTAATCTCCCTCGGCTCCGGCTTCCATACCATGTGGTCGTGCCCCCATATCCTCGAGACTACCTTCTCTCTTTCCATATCGTGGAGAGCGCGGTTCAGCTCATCCTGAAAATCTCCCGTAAAAAAGGAGGCCTTTTTTCCTTCCTTCATTCGCAACTCCTAATGTATAAAAGCGGTGTATTATTTTTTAGGCCAAAAACGGTATCTCTCATTTCCCCGTTACAAACGGAAATCCGGGCCGGTCTTGGCCTCGACAAGGCCGGTCTCGGTGAATCGAGATCGATTCGTAAAAAAGTCGCCCGTTGGCCCAATATCTTACTCTCTATAAAGATCGAGGCCATAACGGGCGGTGCCGATCAGGGCGGCCTTTGGATTCATAATCACCTTTACGGGAACGGCGGATAGGAGCTCCGCAAATGCCCCTTTGTCAAGAAAAGCCTCCATAAAGCGCTCTTCCTTGAGACGGGAGATGATTCGCGGCGGAATCCCGCCGCCTATGTAAAGGCCTCCGGTGGCGGCCACCTTGAGGACGAGGTTTCCCGCCTCCCTCGCCAATACCGAGATAAATATGGAGAGCGCCTCCTCGCAGATCTTGCATTCCCTCTCCGTGGAGAGGGCGGCGCCGACTATGATCGGCGTCGGGTCGTTCGCCCCTTTAAGCTCATCGGAAAGCCAGACCGACTCTCTAAAGTCTCCGCAGTCCTTTAAGAAGTTATATATGTTCGGTATCCCCTTTCCGCAACAAACGTCCTCGTAGCTTACGTGTTTGTGGCTCCGGTAAAGGTATTGCATCAATTCGATTTCGCGTTGGGTCTTCGGGGCGAAATCGACGTGTCCCCCCTCGGAGGCGTGCGGGCGATAGCGGTCGCGATCTCCGTCCCATGTCAGGAACGCCTCACCGAGGCCAGTGCCCGGGGCGATGACGGCGATGGGAGTCCGATTGACGGGCACACCCTTATTCAGGGTTGTCAGGTCTTTGTCCTCAAGGCAGGCAATGCTGTACGCTATGGCGCAGATGTCGTTGAAGAGGTCCACGTTTTCAACGTTCAGGGTTTCTTTTAGCCTCTCCACGTCCACCGTCCACGGGAGATTTGTTATCTTCGCTCGGCGGTCAATGACCGGACCCGCCACACCGAAGCTCGCCCTGGTTATCTTGACTCTGTTCTCCTTGATGAACTCGTTAAGGAGCGTATCGAGGTCCGGATACCGATCGCTTGGATATGTTGCCGAGGTTATGGGGTTTTGCGGCCGGCTGTCGGCCGAGTAGATTCCCAAGATGGTCTTGGTGGCGCCTATATCGCCGACAAGCAACACTGGTAACCTCCATTGTATCGATTGAGTTGAGCTCGCTTAATTGCGTTTTACTTGTATGGCCGATATATATAAATCAAATTTTCACTTGAACAGCGTTTCGGTTTTTCAATGGTATATTATAGCAGAAAAGGAGTGTTAGACAAGTGGGTAAGAAAGTTTTTTGATGGAATTTTAGATAAGGCGGGGTAATAGATACAGATGTCTTGAGTTTCAAAACGGTGTGAACAAAATATTCTTTTGATCATCTAACGTCTTGACAAAAAAAACAAAAGGGTATATTTTATCATAGCATTTTGCCGGAGTAGCTCAGAGGTAGAGCAGTTGATTCGTAATCATCAGGTCGGGGGTTCAACTCCCCCCTCCGGCTCCAGTGATTTCAAGGGGTTATGAGTTTTTCATAGTTCCTTTTTTT
>JAFGIX010000046.1 GCA_016929395.1 Candidatus Zymogenus saltonus | reverse complement strand
ATCGTAAAAAAGGAAAATAGATCGATAAAAACAGAACTACATCGTACAATAAAAGTCTTTATAATGATTATCCCGACAGGCTCCTAGGTAATATGTAACGAGCCATGGACTTCCAATCAAGATGGACAAAACGCACCAGCCACTATAGGTGCCGACGGGCGATGAGTTAATGAGCGACGGGTCATCGACCTCTTGTCAAGGTGGAAATAAAACATCTTAACAAGGGAAGGAAGGACCATGACTCGCTTAGAGTCAATCATGCGTCGATATTTGACCAAGGTAGAATCGGGAGGAAGGGATCGGCCGATCTTAATCAGTAACGTGCATTGGTCACGATTTGTGCCGGCAGTTTACCTTCCCCTAAGAATATCAACTTGACTTGACACTTCAAAGAAAGGTGGCCGCATAGATCCTGATTTTGGACGAATCATTCTACTCCCACCCTCTGAAAGGAACATCTTCTTTTGCTCGAAGCGCAGTTGGTATCAGGTTTTAAATACTTGAATGAAAAAGAGGGCCCGTTTTAAACCTTCGGCCCCTCAGCTTTTTAAACAACTCAATTTTATGTCGAGCCTTATCACCCTATCCTCTTTCTCACCATATCCCACGAGCCGGTGATCAAAAAGCTCTCGTCCATGTTTTTTACCATCTTTACGAATTTCTTCATCGGCACGGCAAAGGTGAGGACTTCCTTCGGCACGCACGGCCTTGCGGAGACGTCAAACATTCCGATCACCGCCCTCGGGTTTTCGGCGTCCTTCTCCAGATAGGGATAGTGGACGATGGAGCCGCACCCCGCGGCGAACGGGGTAAAGACCATGTTCGGGTCCGCCTCGTCAAAGCCGGCCAGCGTAAAGAGCCCGGAAAGGACGTCCGGCACCGCGAAGAAGATCACTACCTCCGGCTCATCCCCCTCTTCGATACTGTCCCACCTTTTGAAGACCACATATTCCTCGGGGGCCTTGAAATCTTTGAACTTCTTCATCGACTCCTTTACCAGCTCCGGCGACTTCTTGTATCTCTCCCCATCGAGCCTGCCGGGGATGCCGCACGACAGGAAATACTCGAAATCGGGCATTATCTCAGTCGTAAAACCGAGATACCTCTTTCCGCCGTTGCAGGCGACCGACTCGACACCGAAGGCCAAAGGCTTCCCCTTCCTGACCTTGGCCAGGTCGCATATAAAGCACCGGTGTTCCGAGGCTTTTTTGGCTCCCTCCACACCCTTGACATTATCCGTGTAGTAAAAGACAACCGGTAGTTCGGCGCCCTTGAAATACTTCTTCCACAGCTTTACAAAATCGTCCTTTATCTTCATGTCCATGATTTTCCTCCATAATCCTCTTGCATATTGTGATTATGTATCAATTTCCCCAATTTCAATATTGTAATATTGTTAGCATGTTAGTGAAATTTGTCTTTCCCCCGCTAAAAAAACCGCCCTGCTAAAAAAACAGGCTGTCTACTTCGTAATAAATCAGGTCAGCCCTCGGCCCGTGCGTCAAGGGAATACCCCGGATGCCGTCTTATCCTTCGGACAAGTTTCTCTATCTCCACCGCCGCAAAGACAACCGATGAAAGGATCAGGGTAATCGCAAGCTCGTTTAACGTCAGAGGCGCCGTGTGAAAAATCGGGTTCAGAAACGGCACATATATAGTCGCCAGCTGAAGGGCTACGGTAAAGACCAGCGCGCCGATCAACAGCTTGTTGGTAAAAATCCCCTGGACAAAAAACGATTCCCGCTCCGATCTTATCGCCAGGGAAAGCCCCAGCTGGCTAAAGCAGAGAATCGTGAACACCATCGTCTGCCAGTGAATATCCCCCATCTTAATAGACCACGCCTGGGTGGCCAGACACACGATACCCATCAGGAGCCCCACCCAAATAACCTGAATGCCAAGTCCGTGGGCAAATATGCTCTCCTGGGGATGCCTCGGCAGCCTCTGCATGACCTCTTTCTCGGCGGGCTCAACGGCCAGCGCGAGCCCGGGAAGGCCGTCCGTCACCAGATTGATCCATAATATATGGATGGGCAAAAGGGGTATCGGAAGGCCCAGGATCGGCGCCAGAAACAAGGTCCAAATCTCCCCGGAATTGCTCGTCAGGGAGTACCGTATGAATTTTCGAATATTGTCGAATATTCGCCTCCCCTCTTTTACGGCCTTTACGATGGTCGCGAAATTGTCGTCGAGGAGGATCATATGGGCGGCCTCTTTCGATACGTCGGTCCCGGTGATTCCCATGGCGACGCCGATATCGGCCCTCCTGAGCGCCGGCGCGTCGTTGACACCGTCCCCGGTCATGGCGACATACTGCCCCTTGTCCTGGAGTCCCTTTATGATCTTCAGCTTTTGTTCCGGGGCAACCCTCGCATAGACGCGCACGTCCTCGACACGCTTCTCAAAATCCTCCAGTGACAGCCCCGAAAGCTCCGTCCCCGTCATGGCCATCCCCGAATCTTCCCCCATTATTCCGAGGCGTCTTGCCACCGCAGAGGCGGTCAACGGGTGGTCTCCCGTTATCATGATCGGCTTGATGCCGGCCGTCCTGCACAAATTCACCGCGTCCTTTGCCTCCTCCCGAAGCGGGTCCATCAGACCCGCTATCCCCAGGATGGTAAGCCCCGATTCCACCGTCTCCGGTGAAATCTCGTCCGGAAGTTTGTCCCACCGCCGCATACAGATGCCCAGTGTCCTCAGGCCGTCGTCCGCCATTCGATCGCCCGCCTCAGCGATCATATTCTGGTCGATGGGAACCTCTCCCTCCGGCGTAAAAATGTAATCGGACTGCTCGATAAGTTGCTCAAGGGCGCCCTTCGTAAATGAGATAAAGCCTCCCTTTTCTCCCTTATGAATCGTGGTCATGCGCTTTCTCTCGGAATCGAAGGGTATCTCCGCGACCCTCGGGAATGTCTTTTCCAAAACTGCTTTATCTGAACCGCACTTTTCTGCTGCCGCAAAAAGCGCCGCTTCCGTTGGATCTCCTATGATATTGCCGTCCTTGTCCTTATTTGCGTCGTTGCTCAGGGCCATCGCCTTGACGAGAATATCGGTACCGTCAAGCATCAGGTTCTCGCAGCTGAAGTCGTCCCTTGTGACTATTCGGCCGTCAACGTATATCTCTTCCACGACCATCATATTCATCGTGAGGGTTCCGGTCTTGTCGGAGCAGATATAGGTGACGGAACCGAGGGTCTCCACCGCGGGGAGCTTTCGTATCAGGACATTCTGCTTTACCATCTTCCTTGCGCTTATCGCAAGGGAGATCGTGACGACAGCGGGAAGGGCCTCGGGGATTGCGGCCACCGCCAGCGAGATCGCCGTCAGCAGCATATCCATGATCGGCTCTCCCCTGGCGACCCCGACGGAAAAGACGACGGCGCAGATGACGAGGACGGAGATTGCCAGCTTCTTGCCCAGGCGGGTGAGCCTCTTCTGCAGGGGGGTCTTTACCTCCTCCCCGCTCTGGAGCATCGCGGCGATTTTGCCTATCTCCGTTTCCATGCCGGTCGCCACAACGACCCCCGCGCCGCGGCCGTAGGCAACGAACGTCCCCCTGTACGCCATATTCCTTCTGTCGCCGAGGGGGATGTCCACCTCCTTCAGGGGGTCGGTATCCTTTTCCACGGGCAGAGACTCCCCGGTAAGGGCCGCCTCTTCTACCTTCAGCCGGACCGCCTCGATAAGCCTCAGGTCGGCGGGTATGATATTCCCGGCCTCGAGCACGACTACATCCCCGGGCACGAGGTCTGAGGACTGGACGGTTGCCGGAATCCCGTTTCTCAACACGGTTGTTGCGGGGGAGGCCATCTTCTTGAGCGCCTCCATCGCCTTCTCCGCGCGGTATTCCTGAACAAATCCGATCACCGCATTCAAAACGACGATCACGACGATAGCGATGGCATCGGAGGCCTCGCCGATAAATCCGGCGATAACGGCCGCGGCGATGAGGATTATGATCATGAAGTCGCTGAACTGGTCAAAAAGCATCATCAAGGGGTGCTTTTTCCTCTTCTCCTTCAGCTCGTTCGGCCCGTACCGGGCAAGGCGCGCGGCCGCCTCCCCGGGTAAGAGACCCTTAGGTGAAGCCCCCAACAAACGAAATACCTCCTCGGACGAAAGGAGGTGGCCGTCCTCTATAACGCTGTCCTTTGTCAAAAGAAAACTCCTTGGAATTGAGTATTCGTCATCCATTTTTTATCATTTTTTTTGGGCGTGATCACGGTCGAGTTTTCGTATGTGGTCTTTTGCACCAAGCGTGAAAAACCGGCCGCCTGCTGCACCCCGTGCGACACACGTCTTGTCATAAGGGACATATCTGAACGGATCGGGGGAATAAAAAAACCTCTATTGCGACTCCGGCGGTCGAAATAAAGGCCTCTCTTGTTCGTTATATACTGACAATTTAAACATTGTTATCGGAGCTTCCATGACCGCACCGATAATCCAAATGTCCCTCCCATTCTTATAGGAAACATGATATAGGGGAGACGGGGGTTTGTCAAGGGAAAACGGGGAAAGCGGTGATTAAAGAAATTGCTTTTTTATACGATATGAATTTGATACAATTTGAACTGCCCTTTTTTAGGAGGATGTGAGTGAAGCTGATTCTAGTTGTGGCCGAGAATTCCGATCATTCGTCCGTTATCGGAAGGAGCCTTACTTCCGAATATAAGGTTGAATCGGTCCCTACAATAGAGACGTGCCTCGAAAGGCTCCGCAAAAAAAGATACGAGATCATCTTTGTGGACATCGGACTCCTTCGTGGATTGATGGAAAACAATTCGTACAATAACGCGCTCCAGGCGTTCTGGCAGGTCTACCCGACGATGGAGATCGTTGTCATGTCACCGGTTGAAACGATCAGGGAGGCCGTCATGGCTGTGAAGGCGGGGGCAAGCAACTACATCACCTATCCGATCGATGTGGAAGAGGTGAGATTCGTAACTCAGAACGTCTACGAATCGATCAAGGTAAAGCTTGAACTCGACTATCTCAGGGGACGGTTCTGGGAATCCGAGGCGCTCGAGACGATACAGACCAAGTGTGTGGAGATGCAGAAGGTCTACGAAAAGGTGCGGGCGGTTTCTCCCACAAAGAGCACCGTGCTGTTGATAGGCGAGACAGGCACGGGGAAGAGTATTCTTGCGCGGCTGATCCACCAGCACAGCAACCGCAGAAGCGGCCCCTTTATCAGCGTCCACCTCGGCGCCGTGCCCGAGACGCTGGTCGAGAGCGAGCTTTTCGGCCACGAGAAGGGGGCTTTTACCGGAGCGGAGCGAAGAAAGCTCGGCAAATTTGAGATCGCCAACGAGGGGACGATCTTTCTCGACGAGATCAGCACGATCCCTCCCTCGGTTCAAATCAAGCTGCTCGAGGTCCTGCAGGACGGGACCTTCAGCAGGATCGGGAGCGAAGTGGACATCCATACGAACGCCCGCGTGATCGCCGCTACGAATACCGACCTGAAGGTTATGTGCGACGAGGGAAATTTCCGAACTGACCTCTACTACCGGCTGAACGTCTTCCCGATCGAGGTACTGCCCTTGAGGGAGCGCAAGGAGGACATCCCATTTCTGGTGGATGTTACTCTAAAGAGATTGAACAAGTTTTACATGAAACAGATCAAGGCCATTCATCCCGCCGTCTTGGAGGCCTTCGATAACTATCTATGGCCCGGCAATATCCGGGAGCTGGAAAACATAATTGAGCGGGCCTATCTGTTGGAAAAATCATCCATCATAGAGACAAAGCATATACCCCATGAACTCCTCCCGGCGAATTCGCTCCATCAGATGAATGATGATGAATCGACGATGACGCTCTCTGAAGCGCGTAAAAAGGGCGTCGAGGAGCTGGAGAGGCAGTACCTTATGCGGATGCTTCGGTTGATGCACGGCAGGATAGACAGGACGGCTCAGGCCGCCGGAATAACCACGAGGCAGCTCAACAAGCTGATGAAAAAATACGGACTTGAAAAGAGGGACTTCAAGAATAATCAGTGACCCGTTTAAAAAGAGAACTCAAGGTTCCTGTTATCGGTTTATCGGAATTATTGGTTCCGATCTCCAAAATATAAAAAAAACAGACATTTAGACAATCCCCGGCCCTCCCGCCGCCAATAAATCGGAACTCTTAATTCCGAAATCAAAGTCAATATTATAAAAAGTCAATAATCTCAATAAGTTATGATTATGGCATAATTGTTGCTGTAATAAACGACAAAAGATGAGGCTATTTAAGCATTCTCAAATGAAAGAGAAAAAACATAATTACATCACATTAAGGGGAATTATCGTCCCGGCAAACTGGGATCGCGACGGGGTGATCGTCGACCTTGCCCTCTTGACCGATGACGAGAGGGAGTTCTTTATCGAGAAGGGAGATGTGATCTGGAACAAGCTCTTGGATTTTCTCAGGGAAGAGGTCAATGTAACCGCCTCCCGGGGATCGATTAAAAACAGCAGGCCGACGATTGTGATAAAGACTTTTGAAAAGACAGTAAACAGAAAAACGAGCACCTTGTTATTCTCATAAACACTCACTCGGCAGACAAATTTTAGAAAAGGGGAAATTTAATGAAAGTTGGAATTACCTATGATCTCAGAGATGAATATCTGAAAATGGGGATGTCCGAGGAAGATACGGCGGAGTTTGACCGTGTCGATACCATTGAGGCGATAGACAACGCCCTCACCCGGCTCGGCCACCTCACTGACCGCATCGGCACGGTTCACAACCTTATAAAGAGGCTGGCCAAGGGAGATAGATGGGATCTGGTCTTCAACATCGCGGAGGGGGTCTCCGGTTTCGGGAGGGAGGCTCAGGTACCCGCCGTCCTCGATGCATTTGACATACCCTATACCTTTTCGGGTCCCATGGTCTTGGCCCTCACGCTCCACAAGGGTATGACGAAACATATCGTCAGGGACCTGAATATCCCGACCCCGGACTTTGTTGTCGTCAATAAACCATCGGAGTTAAAGAAGATAGCCCTTCCCCTTCCCCTCTTCGTAAAGCCGGTGGCGGAGGGATCGAGCAAGGGGATTTACCCCCAGTCAAAGGTAACTAAAAAGCGCGACCTTATGCCTGCCTGCATCAGGCTGATGGAGCGATTTGAACAGCCCGTCCTCGTGGAAACGTACCTGCCGGGGAGGGAATTTACAGTGGGTATCGTCGGAACCGGGAGGGCGGCGCGCTCCATAGGCGTCATCGAGGTACTTGCCCGAACGGAGGGGAATGACGTTTATTCATACGAAAACAAGGAGAACTACCAGGAGCTGGTGGAATACCGTCTGGCCACAGGAAAGATCTCCGCGGAGGCGGAATCGGTCGCCCTTGAGGCATGGCGGGGCCTGGGCTGCCGGGACGCGGGCAGGGTTGACGTCAAGGCGGATGAGACCGGCATAGTGAACTTCCTGGAGATAAATCCCCTTGCAGGGCTAAATCCCGTCAGGTCCGACCTGTGCATCATTGCAAGAAAGGTCGGCATATCCTACGAAGCGCTGATAGGTGAAATCATGTCGTCGGCCATTGAGCGAATGACCCTCAAGGCAAAACTTGCGAAAGGTGCGTAACGATGGACCAAAAAACAATCGGTATAATACACAATGTGCCAATCTCGAACGGGAAGGCGAATTACAAGGCCTCCCAGGATGTAATGGTTCAGGTAGACGCCGTGAAAGAGGCGATCGAACAACTGGGGTATAAGAGCGTCACTGTCCCGTTTACGAAAGATATCAGCGCCTTTCTGAAGGACATCAGAAACAGCGCCGTAGATTTCATATTCAATCTGTGTGAAACGGTGGATGAGGATCCTAAACTGGCGTGGCAGCCGGCGGCGATACTGGAATACCTCGGCATCCCCTTTTCCGGCTCGTCGTCCGAGGCGATACTGATAACGACCGACAAGCTATTCGCAAAACGGCTCCTTTCATCCTCCGGCATCAAGACGCCCGAATATTTCATCTATTCCGGATCTCCGGCTCCCATGCCGGATGGATTCAGGTTTCCGGCAATTGTAAAACCGAGATTCGAGGACGCCAGCATAGGAATCGATCAGGAGTCGGTCTTTGAAAATCAGTTCCAGTTTAAGGACAAAATTCACGAATTCTACAAACGGTACGGCCAGATGATAGTCGAGGAATATATCGGCGGGAGGGAATTCAACGTCTCCGTATTTGGATACCAGGATCCTAAGGTCCTCCCCGTGGCCGAGATCGTCTTTGCCGATTACCCGGAAAAACTGTACAAGGTCGTAACCTACCGGGCAAAATGGGAGGAAAACTCCTTTGAATTTCAAAACAGCGCCAGGATATTCCCCGAATATATTGATGCTTCATTGCTTAAACGAATCTCGGAAACGGCGTTGAAGTGCTTTCATCTATTCAGGACAAGAGATTACGCGCGGGTAGATATGCGGGTAGACGAAGACGAAAACGTATACGTCCTTGAGATAAACGCCAATCCCTGCATCAGCCCCGATGCGGGATTGCCCGCCGCCTGTGAGAGGGCGGGGTTGTCTTATATCGATATGATAGGAAAATTCGTCGACTTTTTGGCCTCCCGCTCGGAGAGGAAGGACGAAATAGTGGAAACCGGCAAGAAGATTCACAAGGGAGACCTTCAACTTTCCGGTTAGATATGATATGAATGGATTATCATGGACTTAAAACGGGCCACATCAATAGACCGTAATCTATCCGCAGCGGTAAACCGCGTGGACGGCAAAGATCAATTTGTCCGCCCCCCCCGGAATCGGTGCGGCTCAAAGAGATATTGGGTGGATTATCTGTTGATATGGGAGAAACCTCTATTTCCACGGGATAGTTCGTCACTCGGCGGTTATACCGGCTTCTTGTAAGGTATTTTTCAAAAATCTTTGGCGACATGGGGGAGACAAACCTTTTAAAATTTGGCGCCCCCGTTTATGCATTATTGTTTTTTCTTAGAGTGATTTTTGAAAATGTTAAAGACAAAGAAGAAGGATGCAATTCACTCCCTTCAATCCCTGCATTTGGCCTTGGAGGACAGCTTTGACGGACATCTCAAAACCTGCCGCGATTTCTTAAGGCAAAAGAGCGTCTCAGCAACAGGGGAGGGGATCAGGGAGATGGCCCAGGTTATAAGGGGATTCATCGATGAAATGGGGGGGGGGGTAAAATTTGGGGGAGACCCGGCATATCCCATCATCCACGGGCGGATCAATCGAAACAGGAAGAAGACCCTGATCATCTACGGGATGTACGACGTCCAGCCGGCCGAAGAGAATAACTGGATAAGCCCCCCCTTCGCCGCGGAGGTCCACAACCTTCCCGGCCTCGGCGAGTGCATTGTCGCCCGGGGCGCCGTCAACTCGAAGGGGGCCCTCTGCGGTCTCTTCAACGTCCTGAGGACGATGAACGATCTGGGGGAAATCCCCCTCAATATAATATTCACCATAGAGGGGGAGGAGGAGATCGGGAGTCCCCACTTCGAGGAGTTCATCGTCAGCCATAAGGGAGAGCTTTCCGGGAGCGGCGCCGTCGATTTCGACTTCTCCCAGGACTCGGTGGGGAACGTCTCCATGCACCTGGGGCTTAAGGGAATAGTCTATATGGACCTTATCTGCAGGGGCGGTAAGAAGGGAGGGCCGGGGGACACATCCCTCCACGGCTCCGACAGCGCCTGGGTCTCGTCCCCCGTCTGGCGGCTGATCCACGCTCTCGGCCCCCTCACCGACGAAAAGGAGAATATCAAAATCCCCGGTTTCTACGAGAACGTCGCCAATCCGAACGAGGAAGACAATATGCTCCTAAAAAAGCTGGCGCTTACCTTTGACGAGAAGCGATTTCTAAAGGAGATGAGGAGCGCTGCCTTCAAATCCGCCTATCACGGGTACGAGCTACTCAGGCAGGGGCTCTACTCCCCGGTGCTCAACATCAACGGATTTCACTCCGGATACACTGGGGCTGGGACTAAGACGATCCTCCCGAGAAAGGCGACCGCCAAGGTAGACATCAGGTTCGGCCCGAGGATGGAGCCGGACGAAGTCATTCGCAGACTCAAGGACTACCTCGTGGAGCAGGGATTCGACGACATCGACGTTATAGTAAGGGAAAAATACACCTGGTCGAAGATCGATTACTCGGAGCCGATCGTTCAGAAGATGATCTCGGCGTACCAGGCACACGACATTGAGCCGGAGGTATGGCCCATTGCCACGTGGACGGCCCCATATTTTGTCTTCTCGCGGATACTGGGCCTTCCGGTGGTGTCGGGCGGCCTCGGCCACGGCGGAAGGGAGCACGTCGCCAATGAATATATGACGGTCAGGGGGCTTTTGGACTTCGAGAAGTTCGTGGCCACCTTTCTATACCAGATGGCAGAGTAATTAAAGCCCCGATAAATCTTGAGCCTATTGAACCCGGAGGCCGATTTGAGCATCCGGTTTTTTATAATCTGTATTTCTGCTTCAGAACACCCTCGTGAACGACACTTTAAAGAAGAATATAAAAAACTCATTTTACGACGGTATTTTCGGCAATATTTTCGCCACCCTTACGGGAGGATTGTTCCTTACGAGCCTGGCCCTGTACCTTAAGATGAGCGACCTTTTGATCGGTATTTTGGCCGCAATGCCGTATCTGGTGAATATTTCTCAGCTCTACACGTCGCAGGTCATCGAGAAAAGGGTCAGCAGAAAGAGGATCTATTTCTGGGCGTCGGCGGGGAATCGGGCCCTCTGGATTCCCCTGGCCCTGATCTTTCTGCTCCCTTTCGGCTATGAAAGGGCAAAAATATATATCGTGCTCTTTTTTATTCTCTCCTCATACGTCTTCGCATCGATAGGAAGCGTCTCGTGGCTCTCGTGGATGTCCGATCTGGTCCCGGACGGCATTCGGGGACGCTTTTTCGGCACCCGCAATACCCTCAACGGATTCATCGGCATGATCATTCTGCTGATCTTTGGGAACATCTTTGATTTTTTTGAAAAAAGCGAGGACCACGGCCTCTCTTTCGGATTCCTTCTCGCATTTTCCACCGCCGTTATCCTCGGGCTGTTCAGCCTCTTTTTCATCAAACGAGTCAAGGATGTCGGCGCCGCCGTATCCCCGAGACGAAACCAATTTTGGGAAAACCTCATTTCCCCCCTGAAGCAGAAAAATTTCAGAAACTATCTGATATTCATCTTCTGCTGGAGGTTCTCCGTACTTTTTGCAAGCCCCTTCTTTACCGTATACCTTTTGAGGGAATTGAAATTCAGCTACAGCTTTGTGGCGGCCCTTGCCATTACCTCCGCCGTTTCAGACCTCGCCGGGATGCAGCTTTGGGGATTCATCTCCGACCGTGTTAGAAACAAGATCGTGATCAAGATATTGGGGTCAGTGGTCGTTTTTCTGCCGGTTTCGTGGATCATGGTGGATAAGGAGAGCGTCGTCCTTCCCATTGCCCTTCACATCATCGGCGGTGTATCCTGGGCCGGGATAAACCTCTGCCTCAACAACATGTTGCTGGGGATATCCCCCAAGGAGAACAAAGCCTTTTTCATTTCACAGTATAACGTCATAGGGGGTCTCGGCGCGGTCCTCTCACCGATAACGGCCGGGTTCCTGATCGTCCTGATGGGCAATAAATATCTATGGCTTATACCCCTATCCTTGATTCCCCTCCACATCGTATTTGTGCTTTCAACCCTGCTGCGTTTTCTGTCGATGCGGCTTTTGAACAGGGTCTCTGAACCGGAAGAGGTGGGCGTGAGAAAACTTATCCGTGTGATCATGAATTATCGAAGCATCAACGTCTCCGGCGGCTTTTACAGCCTAATGCACCCGTTCGTGGAGGTTTCGACGGGAAAGGAAAACAAGAATAAATCCTGATTATAGGCCGAGCCGAACAAGCGGACGGCCGTTTTGAAAAGGGCCCTTAAAGTTGGAGGAATACGGCATATTCAAAAGGGCGGGAGGAAAAATCCCTTCTTGTAATCCCCCCTTTTGAATGGGTTTTTTAAATCTCGAACCTTATCGGTGCGGCTTTTATTGGAGTATTGGATATCCTAAAATTCCAAAGGCGAAATTAAGTGTGCGGCAGATGAGGATTTTATCAACCATTTTGCCGTGCAGTTCCCCGACAGATATGCTAATATTGCAGGAGAAGAGGGGACTAATCTCCCGGAAGGACAACGGCGGAGGTCTTCCGTCGAATGGGCCGTTAAGGGAGAAGGCCCCGTACATTCATTATTCCCATTGATTCGCGTAAAATGACCGAGGGTGGTTTGACCGAGGAAGTTAAGAAAGAATATCGAGAGATGAAAGAGATGATCAAAATACCGAAATGCATGAGCACCCAGCACCCCGATAACGTGACCCCGCCCTTTTTTTCGGAGAGCATCGAGCTGGGGGGCGAGGACGAGGTACAGGAGGCGTACTACGCCTTCTCCCACCTGGGGTGCGACGAGCAGATGTGGGACTGCGAGGGAAAGGAGGTCGATAACTACGTGGTGAAGAAACTCCTTACGCAATACCCCGCTTTTTTCAATAACAATATCCTCGGTAAGGATTTGTTCCTCACGCTTAGGGTCCCCAACCCCACGGTGGAAAGGGGAGAGGCCAAGATACTGCTGGAGACCCTGGAGAGCATTCCGCGGTCGTTTGACACCTCAAGACTTTTTTATGAAAACGACATAGCTCCCATATTCGAAGTAATACTACCGATGACCGCCACCCACAAGTCTCTCAATCGAATCTACAACTACTATACCGATTTCGTCATCGGCAAGCAGGACAGCCCCTTCTGCGAGGGGGACATCACGATCGCGGACTGGATCGGGGAATTCATGCCGAAAGAGATCAATGTGATACCACTCTTTGAAGACATGAAAAGCATGCTCGACGCCGACACTATAACGAGGGAGTACCTGTCAAACAAGGAGATCCGACATCAGAGGGTCTTTCTGGCGCGGTCGGATCCCGCCATGAACTACGGATTGATCAGCGCCATGCTTATGAACCGGATCGCCCTCAAGAAGCTCTACAGTCTGTCGCACGACATCGGCGTCGAGATTTACCCGATTATCGGCCTCGGATCGGCGCCGTTTCGGGGGAACCTCACACCGGATACCGTAAAGAGGATCGTAAGGGAATACCCGAGCGTTCATACCTTCACCATTCAGTCATCTTTCAAATACGACAACCCCCCCGATAAGGTGAGAGGTGCGATAGAAGAATTAAGGAAGAAGGAAAGGCTTAAGCCCGTGGAGGTGGACGAAGAGAGGTGCCTGGACATAATCTCGAGATACACGAAGAGATACCAGGAGCAGGTCGCCGAGCTGGCCGGCGTGATAAATCAGGTGGCGAAGTATATTCCGGAGAGGAGAAAGAGGAAGCTCCACGTCGGCCTTTTCGGGTATGCCAGGGAAGTGGGGGGCATCCAATTGCCCAGGGCGATAAAATTCACGGCGGCCCTGTACTCGGTGGGGCTGCCTCCGGAGCTTCTGGGCCTCGATGCGTTAAACAGGGAGGACTTCGATTTCCTGAGAAAAGCATACTTTTTCCTCGATGACGATCTGAAGGACTCTCTCAGATTTTTCAACAAGGACACGCCTTTCATACCGGAGGGTTTAAAGAGGGCGATAGACGACCTCCCCATATCATATACACCGGATGAAAAATACAAGGGGACGATCGATTCGATTATCAACTCGCTGGGTCAGGACAGCGTCGACAAGATAGGTGAAAGAATACTCGTCACGGCTCACGTAAGGGGATTCCTGGGATAATCCGATGACGGGAGATCCGCTCGAATCGTAGAAGAAGCGGCACAAAGGCCCCGCCCGAGGGGAATGTTGAAGTGCGGTCTTTAGATTGAAAACTTTTGGTATTTTAATATCCTTTCCTTTAGTCGTCTTTTAAGGGAGAAAAAAATGGAAGATATGAAAAAGGGGGGGAGATTGCCCCTCGATACTGGAGACCTGAATATCAAAGAGATAAATCACATCCTAAACGCCCTTCCCGTCGACATCACCTTCGTGGACAGCGATGACAAGGTGCGTTTTTTCAACCGGATAGGCAAAAGGGTGTTTGCCCGAACGAGGGGCGTCATTGACAAGGAGGTGAGGAACTGCCACACGAAGAAAAGCCTCGATGCGGTCAACGATATCGTAGAAGGCTTTAAATCTAAGAGGAGGGACACCGCGGAATTCTGGATCACCCTCGGCGGGAGATTGATCTTCATCCGATACTTTGCGGTCAGGGATGAAGAGGGCAAATACATAGGCTGCCTCGAGGTATCCCAGGACATCACGGAGATCAAGGAGATCAAGGGTGAAAAGAGGCTATTAGATTGATCCGTCGTCCGGCTTTTAGAGAATCGGGTGAAATTAGGGCTACTATAAACGATTTGACCCCAAGATGAAGTGAAACATTTAGATCAACTCTCTCCATAGTATCTCATATACGGACTCAAATATGGACTTAAATATGGACTTAAATACGGGGCCCATAAACCACCTGACCCCCCTTGAAATTGTTGATGCCGAATCCTATAACAGACACTCTTGGGCACCCGCATTTTCGGAAGTCCCACTATTGACGATAATGTGCAAAGGCCATTCTGCTTTTATGTCTCCATCCTGTCCCGAAACGCTTCGTCACCCCCCCTTCCCCCGCACCCGTTTTCACGGCACCATCGCATATAAGACAACAGCTTTTGGATAATGAGACAAGGGAGTCGAGTTATTTCCCGACTCCCTTGTCATAGGTGTATATTCAATTCGCCTAAAGCGATCGACCGTGTCCCTGCGAGCCCCGCAACCGCTCCACGCTTGACCCGGTATGAGACGCGCACACGACGCCAGACCTCGACAACCCGTCTATGCCGGCCGCTCCTTGTCCACCGGTGCCCCGGAACTATCAGCTTCTTGTAAAGAATGGACTACCGATCCAGCCACCCCCTCGGATTTTTATAAAACTCCTTCTCGAACTTAACCAGGACGCCATGCAGCCTTTCGACAACTTCAGGATAGCGCTCCGCGACGTCGTAGCTCTCCAGTGGGTCTTTCTCAACATCGTAGAGATTCGGCCATGTCCCCAGGGCGCGAACCGTCTTCATCTCCCCGGTCTCCACCGGGTATGTGTATGTCCGGGAGGCCCCGTTGGTTCCCACGAAGTTGTTCGGCTTGTCCAGAGGAATGGGCCACGAGTTGTGATTCACATATCGGAAATACTTCCACTTGCCTGAACGGACGGCATCTATTTCGTCGTCATGGAAGAAAAAGAGCGGCCTCTCGGGCATCCCTTTTTCCCTTCCGGTCACCTTTTCTTTTCCAGTCAATATTCCGCCGATGTCCACCCCGTCGATTACGCGGTCGGTGGGATTGCCAAGCCCCGCCAGTGCCAGAAACGTGGGGAAGAAGTCGATGTTCATGGCCGGCTCCGAAGAGACGCGTCCTGCCGGGATCCTTCCGGGCCAGCGGGCGATCATCGGGACACGGTATCCCCCCTCGTAGCTCTGGCCCTTCCTACCCCGAAGACCACCCGTGCTGCCGTTGTACCAGGGGCCGTTGTCGCTGGTGAAGATTACCAGGGTGTTTTTGTCCAGGCCGTTTTCCCTGAGGTACCTCATTATCTCGCCGACGCTCCAGTCCACCTGCCGGATAGTATCCCCGTAGGGACCGCCGTCGGACGACCCCTCGAAATCGTCGGCGGGAAGGCAGGGCTGGTGCGGGTCCTTGTGGGCGAGGTAGAGGAAAAAGGGCCGGTCTTTTTTCGTTTTCTTCAAGAACTCTAATGCCTTTTCGTGAAAGAGGCGGGTGTAGCGCTTCTGCGAAAGGCCGATGTCTTCCACCAGCTCGGTCTCGTTTTCCCAGAAGGCTACTGGCCAGTCGTCGTTGGCGCCATTGAAGCCGATGAAATAGTCAAAGCCGTGCTTCCTGGGGAGGTAATCCTCGTTCACCGTGAAGTCCCCCAGATGCCACTTGCCGATGCAGGCGGTGGCGTAGCCGGAGAGCTTGAGGGCCTCGGCGATGGTTATCTCCGAAAGGGGCAGCCCGCTGGCGATGCTGTAGCCGGCAATGAGATCAAGGGCGCCGAGGTTGGCGAACTGGTGGCCCACCCAGCGCATGAACTCCTTGAAGACCGAGCCTCCCTCGGCGGGAAAGGGAAAGGTCACGCCGGTTCGGTGGGGATAGCGCCCGGTCAACAATCCCGCCCGGGAGGGAGAGCAGAGCGCGCTGCAGACGTAAAAATCGGTGAATCTGGTTCCCTCCTCAGAAAGTCGGTCGATGTTCGGGGTATCGACGGCCCTTCCGCCGTAGCAGCCCAAATCCCCGTAGCCGAGATCGTCGGTCAGGATGTAGATTATGTTCGGCGGTGTGCCGGTAAATCCCTCGACGGGAGAGATTACATCCGCAACTTTAAGGGCGTCCTTTTCCGGATCGACGTAGACGGAAGGGTCGATCTCGGACATCACCTCCGATTTGTAATCCTTCGAGGCACACCCGGCCAGCATAGTACCGGCGCAGGCGGCCGACATGGCCCCGGCGGCCCCCAGCTTTAAAAACGACCTGCGGTCTACCGGCCTCTCCTCGACGCGACCGGCAGGACTGGGATCCTCTACGATAAGATCTTTTTTCATGGCACGCTCCTTTAATCCTGTTTTCAAGGGGGAACGCATTGATGATAGCCGGTTAGAGGCGGGGTGTCAAGCCTCAAGCGTTTATCTTCTTCGAAATCGATGCATCAAGAACCGGCAAGTGAACTGCAAACCATGCCGCCGCGGATGTTTTTTATGAAAATATGTTGAGGCAATGTAAAAAAGTCTATAATACGGTCTATTTTTTACTTGACAAGCATATTGTCAATATGACATAATAGTTGTCATGATGACGGTTTCAAATACATACTGTCATTCCCAACTTGATTTGGAATCCAGACAGATATCGACCTGGATTCCCGCTTTCGCGAGAACAAGCCTGGATTCCCGCTTTCGCGGGAACAAGCCTGGATTCCCGTTTCCACGGGAATGACAGAATAAATGATTTAAGCGCACAGATTATACCTCTCAATTCCCGCTTACGTGGGAAAGAGACAGAACAAGGCGTACTCAACAAAAACGGT
Organism: Candidatus Zymogenus saltonus; assembly: GCA_016929395.1. Taxonomy (NCBI): domain Bacteria; class Deltaproteobacteria; order Candidatus Zymogeniales; family Candidatus Zymogenaceae; genus Candidatus Zymogenus; species Candidatus Zymogenus saltonus. The sequence goes on along the minus strand of JAFGIX010000046.1, from coordinate 121,618 downwards.
CTATATTGTGAGGTAACGATGACCGACAAAACCCAAGCCCTTGAATCCCTTATCGCCGAGACAATATCATTTTATCAGCGCCTTCAGGATGTGGCCGAAAGGCTCCACGGCTTCAGAAGATTGTCCGGCGGCAAGCGCGGCGTCCTGAGGGACCTATACCAAAACGGGATGCAGACTGTGCCGGAGATGGCCCGCTCCCGCCCGGTCTCCCGGCAGCACATCCAGACGATCGTCAATCCCCTCTTCGAGGAGGGATTGGTCGAATTCGTCGAAAACCCGGCCCACAGGCGCTCCAAGCTCGTTCGCCTGACCCAGAGGGGGGTGGACCTTTTGGAGGAGATGAACCGTCGAGAGATGGAGCTTCTATCGGAAATCGAGATCGACATTTCCGAAAAAGATATTCTCAACTCGGCGTCGGTCTTAAAATCGATACGCGTATCGCTGAATACCAAAAAGACAAAGGAGCTTATAAAAAATTTCGGTACAGGGAGGAAAAAAGATGAATAGCATTAGAGGAGAGAGAGGTCATCGGCCGGGGCGCCTTGCGTCGAGCCTTGCCTTCTGGACGATAACCCTGATGCACGACAATCCGCTGCTCCCATTTTTGAAGGACCCCTACAGGCAGTTGAGCGAGGCGGGCCTTGAGCCCGGCCAGAAGGTCCTGGAGGTGGGATGCGGCCCCGGTTTTTTCACGATTCCAGCGGCGAAGATCGTCGGGGAAGATGGGATTGTCTATGCCCTAGATGTAAACCCGCTGACAATCGAGAGGGTACAAAAGAAGATCAAGAAGGACGGGATAAAGAATGTCAGGCCGCTTTGCAAAAACGGTTCCGATACGGGGCTGCCCGACAGTAGCATCGACCTCGCCTTTATCTTTGGAACGCTCCACTTCTACGGCGGACTGGAAGGCGTAATCTCCGAGACTCATCGTATTCTCAAGACAAACGGGACCCTCTCGTTTGAGAGGACGAGGGGATCGGAGGCGGAGCTGCGCGGCCTGATAGAGAGTGCGGGATTCAGATATTCGGGCGGAAGGGGGAGGATTTTCACCTTCAAGAAGGAATAGGAACAATAAAAAAGGAGTTGAGACATGGTGTTAACAAGAAGATACTTCATCAAAGCCATCACGGCAATAGGGGCAACCATTGCCGCGTTCAATAATTTATTCGTTTTCGCTTTTGACAAAGAAAAAGAGCAAAAAGAGGTTACAAATACTCCCCGCGAAACGGATAGAGAGAATATCGTGGTAAGCGATGTCGACGGTCATTCCCAGTGTCATATGAGGGTTCATATTGAAGGAGATAAAGTCATTGATATCTCCGGTGACCCGATGGATCCGGAGAGTAAAGGAGAGCTGACATTAAGGGGAAAACGGATGAGGGATATTCTCTATGCGCCGGACAGGCTCAGATACCCCATGAAAAGGGTGGGAAAGAAAGGTGAAGGGAAGTGGGAGAGAATCTCGTGGGATGAAGCCTTAAGAACGATATCGGATAAGCTGAAAGAGATAAAGGAGTCCCACGGAGCGGAGGCGGTTGATTTCCATCATGGTCATTATCACAGCGGTGACATACTTGGGCCGTATCTCGCGAGGCTTGCAAACTTGTTTGGAACGCCAAATATAACTAATCCAAGCCATATATGCCATATGCCGAGGGTGTTTCTTCAGTACAATTACGACTTCGGCGCCGTTGTGCCGCCAGATGTGGCTCATACCAACTGCCTTATACTCTGGGGGGGTAATCCTCATGCCACGAACAAACCACAGGAGATAGCCATAAAAGAGGCCAGGGGAAGAGGGGCCAAGCTCATCGTAATAGACCCCGCGGTCACATTGTATGCAAGAGAGGCCGATGTCCACGCGCAGTTGAGACCCGGCACCGACGGCGCACTGGCCCTTGGCATGTTGAACGTTATAGTCAAAGAAGGGCTTTACGACAGGGAATTTGTCGAGAATTGGACGATCGGTTTTGGCGAATTGGAGAAGCATATCGAGAGCTATCCTCCCGAAAGGGTGGAGCAGATAACATGGGTTCCAGCCGAAAAGATTAGAAAGATAGCCAGAATGTACGCTACAACAAAGCCGGCCTGCATAAGCCCCCGCAATTCCCTTGATCAACATACAAACGCATCATGTGCCATCCGTGCAATTGATATTCTTATGGCAATAACGGGTAATATTGATGTGCGCGGCGGAAACATCATGGTAATACCGATTTTGATGGGGCTTGAAGATATAAAGCTCTACGATAAACTGCCTTCGGAGTCTCTTAAAAAAAAACTGGGAAGTGAGAGTTGCCTTTACTCAAAAATCTCCGATACCTGGCCCTCCGCCCACACGCCGTCTCTATGGGATGCGATAATCAATGAAAAACCTTATCCCGTAAAGGCGATGTTTGTTATGGCCGCAAATCCGGTCGTCACATGTGAAAACTCGATCGTTGTAGAGGACGCATTGAGAAAATTGGAATTCCTTGTTGTTTCCGACTTGTTTATGACGCCGACTGCAAAGCTTGCCGACATCGTCCTTCCGGCGTCCACCTTCCTTGAAACGACCCGGTTCGTTACCTATGATACCCACGCCGATCACTGTTGGAATATTCCTTCACGAATAGTGCTGAGTCCAAAAGTTGTAGAGCCTTTGTGGGAGTCAAAGCCGGATTGGAAAATAATCTCTGAGCTTGCAGGAACAATGGGGTATGGCCAATACTTCCCGTGGGAGACGGAAGAAGAGGCGATTGACCACATGATCAGGCCGCTTGGAATTGCCTGTTCGGAGCTTAAAGCTCATCCGGAAGGGATCGTTGTACCTATTCCGCCCTTTCTTTACAAAAAATTCACCGGATTTCTCGGCGCGATTATACGCGTGATACTCAAAATTGCGCTGTTCAGGAAGTACCCTGAAATGTACGGTAAATATGGGATGCAGGGATTTAACACACCATCGAAGAAGGTGGAGATTTACTCGGAACGGTTGGAGAAGCTCGGCTATGATCCCCTCCCTGTTTACAAAGAACCCGCCGAAAGCCCTTTTTCACAACCGGATCTGTCCCAAAAATATCCCCTGATTTTATCAACAGGGCAGAAATTGGAGATGTACACGCATTCGATGATGCGCAATATCCCAAAACTGAGAGAGCTCTTTCCAAATAACATCCTGGAAATACATCCCCATACGGCAAGAAAGCTTGGTGTCGGAAACGGCAAGGAGGTAAGGATTGAAACGCCGAGGGGGAGCATAAAATGCTATGCAAGAGCAACCGATTCCGTTGATAGAAGGGTCGTGCGTATTTATCACGGATTTGAGGAAAGCAACTGCAACATTCTCACTGATAATAGCATATACGACCCTATCACGGGATCTACGGGTTTAAAATCTCTGTTGTGTAAGGTAGAAAGGATCTGAATTGGGATATAAAAAACTTGTTTTCTAAAAAAGCAAATAGACGACTGTTCTCGGATTACAAAATATAAAGGAGGCGAAACCATGAAAAGGACAAAAATAAATTTCTGGGTGGACACACTCATTTTCATAAACTTTGTGGGTGCCATCTTTACGGGGGTACTGCTCCACCGTTTTCCCCCGGAATTGAAGGAGAACCTGATCTTTGGCGTCAACCGGTACGACTGGGGAGACCTGCACTGGATGCTATGCCTCTCCCTGATCCTCCTTTGCGCAATCCACCTCGTTCTCCACTGGGGCTGGATAAATATAAACTTCAATAAGTACTTGAGGGTCGGCCCAAAAACGCTCATTGGGTTCATACTGATGATCGTCCTGTTATCGGGCATCCTCGCGCCAATGTTCCTGACGAGCGGTTTCCCAAACAGGAAGGAATTCAAGGATACCTACCCCAAGACATTGTCCGGAGACGTTGAAGTAAAGGTCGACGTATCCGGCTATTAATTAGACCGGATAGAAACAAGAAAGAGACAACGGCGGACTTAGGGGAATAGACCGCCGTTGTCATTTTTGAATCCCTATCGAAAAATCCTTTAAGAGACAAGCATCAACATTTCCCGTTTCTGCCTCCCGGGCATGCAGGGAGGCGGGTCTCCAAAGGGAGTACCGTCTTTCACGCATATAAGGGCGGTGCTAAAACAAGAAGACCGAAGGAGGTTAGAAACTATTTCTTTATAAATTTTTTCAACATGGTTATCAGGCCCTTTAAAATCCTATTTTCGTCCACCCTGTCCCGGTTTTTATATAGGTAGTGAAACACCTCGTGGACTGCCCTGCTTGCAATAATCAATGCAACTTCAGGGTCTTCTACATCGAGCTCCTCCTTTCTCCGCTCCAGCCACTTCGCGATTTCTTTCGTCTCCTCCCATTCCCAGTGGTCGTGAATCGCTGCGGCCTTATCGTTCATCGTAATAAACCTGTTCATTTCAAAATTGAGCTTTCCGTATTTTGTATGCGCCCTATAGATCTCCCTCAAGTAATATTCAAGGCCTTCATCGATACTCATATCCCGGGCCATCATCTCTTCGACACGCCCCTTAGTAAAATTATAGATCTCCCTGGACCGCCGTTCCAAAACATGAAGAAAAATCTCCTCTTTATTCTTGAAATGCGCATACACGCCGCCGATCGATATCCCGGCCCCCGATGCTATCAGGTGGGTTGTCGTTTCCTCGAACCCGTTTTCCGCAAAGAGCTCCTTTGCGGCGTCCAGGATTTTCTCCCTTGTCTTCTTTGACCTCTCCTGTATCGGCTCCTTGAAGTCGATCGGTTGATAGTTATTTACCGGCTTCATTTTCTTGTTATACCTTTCTCAACCTTGCGTAAATGCAACCCCCACCTTATTTATATCAGGGAGATTGAAATATGTCAAAAAAAATCCGACGTCGGGTTATTATTTAATTGACAAAGCGAATTCGACGTCGTATTATTTATCGGCCTTCGCGCAAAAGGGCCGACAATCACCGAGCAGGGAGATTTTTTGGAGAATTTGTTGTGAGGTTTTTTCTCAACCTATTTTATAAAAGGAGGGACTTATCGTGGACGAAGAGAGAAAAAAACAGCTGGAGGCGACCGTAGAGGGGATATGGGCAATGATGGGGTCATTCGGCGCCCAGGTAGAAGATACAATCCCGGCCGGGGAGGCGGCCGAGGAGCGCCGCGCCCTTGCCCGCCGCATCGGGAGGCTCTACCTCGCCTTCGCCCGGGTATTGATCGACAGGCTGGGCGAGGAGGAGGCAAAACCTGCGATCCTCGAGGCGATCAGGGACTATTCATATCGGTGCGCCGAGGCGCGAAAGGCCGGAATGATGGACCTCCCCCAGAGGGGAATCCACGAAAAGACCGAGATAGCAGAGGAAAAGGGAGAAAAGAGGCTTCGTAGCTGGGGGTGCGGAATCTCCCAGGAGTTTCGCCGCCAGGGGGAGGAGAAGCTGGGCGCCCTCTACTGCTACGTCGACCCCTGCTCGTTCATGTTCACTATTCCGAACATCAAGCTGTATCACAAAAAGATGGAGCCTCTAGGTGGTGACTGCTGCGAGTTCGACCTAGCGATTGCATCGGACGAGGAGATGAAGGATGTCACCGAGGCGGGGAGGGATTATCGACACGTGGACCCCATTATAAAGGAGGGGACGGAGGGACCCCTTTTGAAGAAGGGTAAACAGTAAAACCTTTTACAAGGGGGGCGTCTTTTACCCTACCCCGGATGCCGTCCTATTAGCGGAATTGAGGCCGATTGACACCGATTCCGACTCCCGATTTTGTGATCTTATATCGGAGAGGGAGCGACGGCGCCTTTCCACACCTCTGCCGTTAGAAGGCAATATACAAATCCATAGGAGTAATAATACAATGGCGGAAAAGACGATTAAGACCGACGTTTTGGTCGTGGGGGGAGGCGGTGCGGGTTTTCGGGCCTCCATCGCGGCGAGGGAGCGGGGAGCAAAGGTCTTGCTCTTGAGCAAGGGCCCCCTCGCCCGGTGCGGGGCAAGCCCGATGGCCGGCGCCGACTTCACGCTTGACGGCAACAGCATGAACAAACTGGGGCGGGAGGGTGATACCAACGACAGCATGGAAAGGGTATTCAACGACATCGTCTCCCAGGGCTGGTACCTGAACAACCAGAGGCTGGTCGAACAATATGTAAAGACCGCCCCCGTCCTGCTTAAGGACATGATGGACTGGGGGATGGAGATCAAGATGTCGGACCAGAGGATGATATTCACCAGCGGCACTCATATCATGGATGTCCTTTTGAAAAAGGCCCGGTCGGTCGGCGTGGATATGCTCGCCGATGTCGCGCTACTCGAGCTTGTAACCAGGGACGGGAAGGTAACCGGGGGGCTGGGTCTGGACATCAGGACGGGTGGGTTCATCCATTTCACTGCCAAGGCCGTAGTCATGGCGACGGGCGGCTGGCACAAGGGCTTCTGGCCGAACACGGGGATGCGCGACCTCTCCGGCGAGGGGATCGCGATGTCGAACAGGGCGGGCGCCGACATCGGAAATATGGAGTTCATAACGTTTTGCTGCAACGTCTTTTACGAGCCGCCGATGTGGCTGGGAAGCATCGCCCCCTACATGGTAAGCCTTATATGCGGGGGGCGCCTCACCAACAGCCGCGGGGAGGATATTCTCGAGGGATACGACCCCTACGTCGTTAAGACCGGAACCATGACGGAGTGGAACAAGAGCTTTATCTCCTACGCCAGCATGAGAGAGATTCGGGATGGAAGGAGGTTCAAAAATGGCGGCGTCCACTACAGCAGGGGCGACGCATCGTGGGATTACATGAAGATGGTCGCCTCCTTTGTCTTCCCCGACTGGAGGTACAAGAGCATCGACCTCTCCCCCTGGGCAAAGATGCTCGAAAACGACGAGCCGGTGGAGGTGGGCCCCGCCGTGGAGTACTTCGAGGGGGGCATAGTCGTAAACGAGCGCTTTGAAACGGGGATTACGGGACTCTTTGCGGCGGGCGAGTGCGCCCTCGGGGCATTCGGCGCAAACCGCGTCTTTTCCGCCATAACCGAGATGCTCGTTCACGGCAAAGACGCAGGAGAAAACGCGGGAGAATACGCTATTGATTCAAAAGCCGGGGAGGCGGACGGCGGCCTTCTCGCATCGCTCATGGAAAAGGCCGAGCAACCCCTTTTGAAGAAAAAGGGCGAGAGTCCCCCATGTTTGAGGAGGCATATCCAGGAGATGGCCCATAAACACCTGGGCCCGATCAGAAACGAGGCCGAGCTTAAGGAATTCATCGGTTTTCTCGAAGACGTCAAAAATAGCCAGCTTAAAGACCTCGCGACCGCGGGAAAAAGCAGGACATACAACAAGGAGTGGCTGGACGCCCTGGAGCTCCCGAACATCGTCCATCTCCTCGAGGCGGCGGCGAGAAGCGCTCTCGCCCGAAAGGAGAGCCGGGGCGTCCACTTCCGGGAGGATTATCCCGATACGGACAACGACAGCTGGCTCGTCGAAAGCATCGTTAAGCTCAAAGACGATACCATAGAGGTCGGAAACCGCCCGGCGACCGTCACGAAAATGACGCCCCCGAAGGGGAAGATACCTTATCTTGACATGATGAAGAAGATGATGAAGGAGCACTCTGACACCGGCGGCAAGCATTAAAGGACGATTTGCAAAAAGAGGAATTAAGGGGTATATTATGACTGAGAAGAGATTAAAGGTTAAGGTTTTTCGATACAATCCCGAAGTGGATAAGGAGCCCTATTATCGGGACTATGAAATTCCGCATGAAAAAGGGATGAGCGCCATGGACGCCCTCGACTACATCTATCAGAACCTGGATTCCACCATAGCCTATTACGACCACGCCGGGTGTTCCCTCGGTATATGCGCTAAGTGTACCGGCAGGATAAACGGGGTGGCCGGACTTTTGTGCCAGACCGAGATCTTCGATGAGACAGTCCTCGAGCCGACCAACAAGGAGAGGGTGCTCAAAGACCTCGTGATGAAGAGGGATCAATGAAACAGACCGTCGTTATCTATCCATAACGGCTTTCTCGCCCCAAGCAACAGAAAACTGTTACGGTAACCAATAAGAGGAGATGTTATGAAAACCGCCGACCGATTGGAAAATTTCAGGGCCTATCTCGGCCCCGCCATGAACCAGAAGATCGCCCTTATGAAAGCCGACGGGAGGGACGTCATCAACCTTGGCCTGGGCGACCCGGACACCACGCCGCCCGATCACATCCTCAAGGCACTGGGGGAGGCGGTCGCCGACCCTGGCAACCACCACTACCCGTCCGCCTACCCGATAAATCCGTTCTACAAAGCGATAGCCGGCTGGTACAAAAAACGCTACAACGTGGAGGTCGATCCCGAAACCGAGGTCCTCTACCTCATGGGCGCGGCGGAGGGTCTCTACCAGATACCGAACTGCCTCCTCGACACAGGAGACACGGCCCTCGTGGCGGACCCCGCCTACCCCTCCTACGAGGCGGGGATCAAGATAGCGGGGGGCGAGGTGATCTTCTATCCCCTCACCGCCGAAAACGATTTCCTCCCCGACCTCGATAATATCCCGGCTGACACGGCCAAAAAGGCAAGGATGATCTGGGTGAACTTCCCGAACAACCCGACGGCGGCTGTCGCGGACGAGAAATTCTACAGGAAGCTGATCGAGTGGGCAAGGGAGTACGACGTCTGGGTGATGAGCGACAACCCGTACATGGAGATCTCCTTCGACGGATACAGGCCGGCAAGCTTCCTCTCCATCCCCGGGGCGAAGGAGGTCGGCGCCGAGCTCAACTCCATGAGCAAGTCCTTCAACTGCTGCGGGTGGCGGGTCGGGATGCTTCTCGGCAACAGGAAGATTATCGAGGGGATGGCGAAGATCAAGTCCCAGGCGGATAGAGGCATATTCTACCCCCTCCAGGCGGCGGCGACGGCTGCCCTGACCGGGCCGGTTGACTGGATGGAGGAGCGAAACAGGATATTCACCGAGCGGAGGGACGTAGTTCACGAGGCATGGACGAAGATGGGCCTTGCGATGACAAAGCCGAAGGCCACCTTCTACTGCTGGGGGAAGATCCCCGAGGGATTTAAATCAAGGGATTTCTCCATGAAACTCCTCGATGAACAGAATGTCTGGATGATACCCGGCTCCACCTACGGAGAAGGGGGCGAGGGGTATGTCCGCATCTCCAACGCCCAGCCCGTGGAGCGTCTCTCCGAGGCGATGGAGAGAATCAAAAAATTTATCTCTTAACCATTTATGTATTGCGAGCAACAGGGAGACTTGAATCAAAATAGTGAGTCTTGACAAGGCCGAAAAGATTAGGCCCCGGATTGAGGGGGCGAAAGACGTCTTGAAGCAGCTTCCGATCGGGAGCGCGGACGGAACCCCGATTTTTTCATTTCGAGTATTCACCATAGAGCCGGGAATGAGGGGCTTGTCGATCAGCCCTTCAAGGCCATGCTCCTGAAACGCCCGCTTGTACTCGTAGAACTGACTGCGGGAAACGTTGTGCATTCTGCAGACCCTGGAAACATTGCCAAGTTTTTCAGCTAATTGTAGCAATCTGAACCTCTTTTGTGCTAACTTCTTCTTTGCGGTCATAATGTCCTCCTTAAGGTATAAGGTTTTCTGGGGTTAAATACTTTTATACCCAAGAGGATGGCCGTACGCCATCCCCGAATAAATAATGTTCGGGGATGGCTTTTTTTTAAAGAATATCGTATCTCTAAACGACTAAACTGTCAGGGAAAATCGTAACTTTTTCATTCGGGGGAAAGGGGATGCACGAAACTATCTTCTTTGTCATAGGCTCACTCCTTTTTAGTCTTTACTATTTTAAAAACCTTTAGAATAGTATATAATTATTCTATTACAGGTGAATTCTAAGTTCGGTAACTTCAGTAAAGGCAAGGCTTGTTTTTATTTTTTAAATAATATGTGATCCAATCTATGCGTTATACAGTTTATAATACTCCAATTTTAAGTTATTTTCTACAAAGACTATCTATATATATTTTTAGAATCTTTGGTTGGCGTGTTGAGGGTCGATTACCGAATATTCCAAAATTTGTTGCCATTGCAACCCACACGTCCAACTGGGATTTTCTGGTCATGTTGTTCCTTGCCTTTGCGTTAAGGACTAATATATCTACATTGGGAAAAGACAGCTTATTTCGTTGGCCGTTTGGTGTGTTTTTCAGATGGTGTGGATGTATACCTGTTGATCGTTCAAAATCCAGTAATGTAGTCGAAGCAATGATTCAAGTCTTTGGCAATAGCGAAAAACTAATTCTGGTCATTACTCCCGAAGGAACGCGTAAGAAGGTAAAGTATTGGAAAACAGGATTCTATTATATTGCGCAAGGCGCTCAAGTTCCGATTGTACTTGCTTTTATCGATTATCGTCGCAAAACTGCCGGAATCGGTCTTGTGATTACACCGACCGGAGATATTGAGGCGGACATCGAGTTAATAAAATCTTTTTATGCGAACGTATCCGGGAAGTTTCCGGAAAAAGCAGGGGATGTAGAAATTGAACAAAAAAAGATAAAGAGATAAAATTGGTAGATTTGAAGATTATCAATTCATCCTACTAATTTAGTATTACCGCTTAACTCTAAAATATTTGGACCTCCCACCCCATGAACTCCGGTCATATATACTTATTTAGTTCTATTAGTTCCCGCTCCGCTCATTTATCAGGGAGATTCTTACTATCTCCGGGTGCGTGAGGATCCTAACGGGCGGCCCCCATGTGCCAATGCCGCTGGTAACATAGACCTGCATCTGGCCGATCCGGGCGTAACCGTAACTCACCTTATAGACAAAATCGGTCACGATCGTGAGAGGGAAGAACTGGCCGTGATGGGAATGACCGGCAAGCATGAGGTCGATCCCGCTTTCGGCGTATTCTTCCATTTTTGTCGGACGGTGCGTCAACAGGATCGTGGGGAGAGATGCGTCGCATTCTGCCATAAGGTCCGGGATCGACGCCGCCTTAACTCTTGACCTCGGGTCGTCGAGCCCCACGAGGTTAGCAATGCCCGGAAAGGTCACAACCTTGTTCCTCAACACAACAATTCCAGCGGACTTCATGAAAACCTCCGCTTTTTCCACCCCTCCGTGGTATTCGTGGTTTCCAAACACCGCATATACGCCATGACGCGCCCTAAGCTGGGAGAGAATTCCCGAAAAACGACCCAGACCGTCGACGCTCCCTTCAACGAGATCGCCGCCGATGAGGATTATATCGGGGTTTTCTGCATTGATTTCTTTTACGAATTTCTCCACTTGTTTCCCGTGTGTGGTCGGCACGATGTGAGAGTCGGAGACAAATATTACGGTCGTGGAATTATGGGCCTCCGGGAGTTTCGCAAGATTTACCTTTACGTTTTCGACCCTGATAAACCGCGTGTTGAGCCAGCCGAGAAAGATAATTAGGACGACGACCGCAACGGATCCGAAAAAGGCCGCTTTACCCGTTCGTTTTTGGTTTGCCTTGAACCGGGAAGGTATTACGGGCACAATGTGATCTATGAGTTTCACTACGTCCGACAACAAGACGATCAAGAAGAAATAGACCATCGCCACAACCCAGAACGAGCCGATCATACTTACAGTATTCCAAAAGGTACCGTATAGGTTATCCTCCAGGGAGTGCATGACCGGAAAGGCGACGACCAGGAAGACAAACAGGAGTCTTAGGCCGATGACCCATCTGCCCTGGCCTGAAATCGCGGTAAAACCGCGGAAATAGATGTAGGCATTCATCAAAATGTAGATCGTCATGAATTTCAAAAAAAACATGAAGGCGCTCCCTGTTTTATGGTATATCCCGTCCTTTCATCTTGGCTCTACCATTATACTATACTTTTCTGTTTCATTACTTTAGATTTGCAATATCAACCGTTTCAACTTCTTGCATAGGAGTCTATTGCGGTTCGTCTTGGAGCGCTGTAGAGCTTAAGTGGCGGGCCGATTCCATTGTTGATTTGCATCAACAATTTTAAAAACGGCGTAAGCGGATTCCAGATTAGATCGGATTTTTGAAGAGGGAGGCGTAGGCACGACCCCCCCCTCCCATAGTATGATGTAAACGGTCCTGTTTTAACTCTCCCCGCTTCAAATGCTTGTTTTGGTCTTGCTGAAGCTGTAAAGCATCTGAACGGTCTCTTTAGGGATCTCGCTTATCGGCATGCCAGTTGTCAGGGCGTGGTAATAGACGTGGGCGACCTTTTCGAGAAACGCCACGTTCTTGGTGGCCTTTTCGATAGTGGCCCCGAGGCAGAGCGCCCCGTGATTCTGCATTATGAACGCCATACAGCCGTTTGTGATGACTCCAGCCACCTTTTCCACCAGCTCCGGGGAGCCGGACAGGGCGTAGGGGACCACCTCGACAACTCCCCCCAGCGCCATGGTGATATCGTCGAAGAGGGGCGGGATCGGCTCGTTGATGACAGATAAGATGCTGGCGTACGGCTGGTGGGTATGGACCACCGCCCCCACGTCCTCCCTCGCGCGGTAGACGCCGAGGTGCATCCCCGCCTCGACGCTGGGATAGTGGCTTCCTGAGACCATGTTCTGGCCGAAGTCGACGATTGATATGTCGTCCGGCACAAGATCCTGGTATCTGCGCCCGGAAGGTGTTATGGCGATCAACTCCTCCCCTTCGATACGCACGGACACATTCCCGGCGGTGCCCAGCTCCGGCCCGAAGTATCCCTGGGATAACAGCCACTGGGCGGAATCTATGACCGACCGGCACTCTTTCAAAAATTGGGTCATTTTTCTACTCCTGAGGGGGCCGGCCGTTTTATCTGGCGGGCCGCGTTCATTCGGTAAAAGAGCTTTTTGTTCTGTTTGTAAAGGTCCTGAAACAGACTGTAATTGCGGTCGTACATCTCCTTGTACTCGGCTCTAGGCTCGTAGGTTCGGGTCACCTTGATAAAATCGGAGGCGTCCGTAAAGCTTTTTATTATCTTGAGCCCCACCCCGCAGACCACCGCGGCGCCCATGGCGCCCGCATCCTGGGGCCTCTCGATGGTCTCGATCTTCCGGCCGGTCACGTCCGCCATGATCTGGCACCAGGCCTCCGACTTGGCCCCGCCGCCCACCAGCCTGACACTCTCCCTTTTGGGGATTGCCCGCTCCACCGCCTCCAGCATCCACCGGTCGTGGTACGCGACCCCCTCCAGCACCGAGCGAATCAGCATCCTCTTTCCGGTGGTCAGACCCATGTTGAAGAACATGCCGCGGGCGTGGGAGTCCTCCCTGGGGGCGCGGTTTCCGTGGAGCCACGGGGTAAAGATCACCCCCCCGGCCCCCGGTTCCGTCTCGTCCACTGCCCTGTTGAGGAGCGTAAACAGCCGATCCTTTCTCGCCTCCGGGTCTTTCGCCGGGTGCTCCTTTAAGTATATCCCTATCTCGTCCATTGCGAGGTGATCTCGCACCCACGCCAGGCAGGCGCCCGCCGTCTCGGCCTCGGCTATGTAGCAGTAAAGCCCGGGGATGGGCCCCAGAATGGAGGCGATGAAGTTGCTTACGTCAACCTTTCGCCTGTCGAGGTTCGCGCCTACCCATCCCGATGTCCCTATGTAGATGTGGGTGTCGTGGTTTCTGACGCAGCCGGCGCCGATGGAAGTCATCGAAGTGTCCCCCCCGCCCCCGAAGACCGGGATTCCGGGTGCAAGGCCCATCTCCTTTGCGGCCCCATCGGTGAGATGCCCCACCACGTCCGTGGAGCCGACCACGGGCGGCAGGTGATCCGTATTTACCTGAAACGTGCGGCACAGACCCTCGTGCCAGCCCAGTTTTTTCGGCCTCGTGTCGTACACGAAGGTGAGGTGGGCGGAGTCGTAGGTCATCCCGTAGTTGCCGGTGCAACGCAGTATCAGGTAGTCCTTCACATCGAGCCACTTGTGGGCCCGCTCGAATATATCGTGGCGGTTGTCCTTGACCCAGTGGTATTTCCAGAGCGGATCCTTCGGCGTTGCGGCGAGCCCCCCGGTGTAATAAAGGGATTTCAGGGTCAGCGGCGCGTTCCACTTCTCTATGCGGAACAGCCCGTGGTAAAGGAACCGCTCGATCTGCTCAACGGAGCGGCTGTCCATGTATATCATCGGGTTGTGGAGCGCTTTGCCCTCCTTGTCCACGAGGATGGAGCCCTGCATCTGGCAGCTGAAGGCCATCCCGGCGATGCCATCCTTCCTGACCTTTTTTCGCTTCAGGACGATCTTCGTGGACTTGCAGAGGGCCTCCCACCACTCGTCCACCTTCTGCTCCACGCCGCCGCCCTCCGTCATGTAGAGGGGATATTCCACGACGCAGGAGTCGAGCTGTTCCACCCTCTTCTCGATTCTATAAAGACAGGTCTTGCATCCGGTTGTCCCAACGTCAAATACCAGAACCAGTGTTTCCGAACCTTTCATTTTGGATCTATCGGTCATAACGCCGCCTCCCCTCTACGTAGTCGAAAGTTTAATATCAAAACGGGCCGCCGTCAACGCTAAATATCCTTGAAAATCCGGTCGAAGCGCTCGAGGGCGTCGTCTATCACGTCGTCGGTGTCCGCCATGGAGGTGTAGAGCCGGCTTCCCGCCAGTGTCACGATCCCCTCCGCCATAAAGGCGGCCCCCATCTCCTCCATCATGTGTTTTCTATGCTTGGCTTCATCCAGAAGATTCGGGTGGTCGATGTTTAGAAGCATCACCCCCGAGGTCTCCAGGTGGCATATCGAGCCGTGGTTGAACGCCACGAAGGGAAGTCCGTGCCTCTCGATGATCTCGTTGAGCCCCTGAGCTAAGCGATCGCCCGCCTGACCGGCGACCACGTGGGCCCGGTTTTCCTCGATCGCCAGGATCGAGTAATAACCCGCGACACAGCTCAACGGATTTGCCGCCAGCGTCCCCCCCACATAAACCCTCGGCTTTCCCGCCTCCAGGCCCGCCGCCAGGGTCAGCATGATGTCCCTGCGGCCGCCCAGCCCCCCCGCCGCCGGGTAGCCCCCGGCGACGCATTTTCCGAAGATAGTGAGGTCAGGCTTTATCTTGAAGTAGCCCTGCGCCCCGCCGAGCCCAACGCGAAAGCCGGTGACCACCTCGTCGAAGATTAGGAGCGCCCCGAACCTGTCGCAGAGCTCCCTCACCCGCTGGTTGAAGTCCCGGGTGACCGGACGGGTGGCGCTCTCCGGCCCCAACGGCTCCACGATGACCGCCGCGGTTCCCCCGTCCGTCTCGTTTTTCTCCATGATGGCGGTAAGCCCGTTCGGCCCGTCGATGTCGTTGGGGAAAAACTCCTGTGTGTGCTCGATGCACTCCGGGGGAATGCCGTGCGCCTCGAAGCCGGCAAGCCCCGGTATGTGGAGGCCGTAGACCATCTGGTCGCTCCAGCCGTGGTAGGCGCCGCCCACCTTGATGACCTTCTTCTTCCCTGTGAAGTTCCTTGCGGCGCGGATCGCCGCCATCACCGCCTCCGTGCCGGAGCCTAGCATCCTGAACATCTCCACCGCCGGCATGTGTCTGCTGATAAGCTCCGCCAGCTTAAGCTCGTACTCGTGAAACAGCCCGGTAACCGGGCCGCAGTTGGTTATCAGGTCGAATACCTTTTCCCGGACCTCGCCGAAATTGCTTCCCAGGAGGGTTGGCCCGCCGGCCTGAAGGAAGTCGATGTAGCGGTTGCCGTCCACATCCCAGAGATAGGGGCCTTCCGTTTTTTCTATGGCGATGGGAAAGGGGTAGTTGAAGGCGAGGTTGTGCTGAACACCGCCGGGGATGTACTGCCGGGCCTTCTCGATCAATGACTTCGACTTCTTGCACTTATTCTCAAAATAGGCCAGATACTCTTCCATCTTGTCCCTGGGGATTGGACGCATCGGCTGATGGGTCAGTCTGTCCAATTTTGCGAGTATCTCTTCCGTATCGGGCCAGTGGGAGATTGCGTATTCCTGAGCTGTCATGGTGGGTGCCTCCTTTAAACTTGGATGGTTATTGTACGATGAAGTGCGGTATTTTCCTATTTACCCTCAATTCAATACAGTATTTCAACACGGTTGTCAACAAAAAACTGACCGGTCAGTACAATTTTTTTATTGACTATTTACTCCCGAGCCTGTATCTTAAGGTGGAAGACAAGAAGATAAACAACCACTTTAATAATACAGATGAAAGAGACGAGAGAAAAGATACTTAACGCCGCGGTCAGGGTCTTTTCCAGAAACGGTTTTCACCAGGCAAAGATGGACGACATAGCCGAGACGGCCGGCGTCTCCAAGGGAACCCTCTATTACAATTTCGAGAGCAAGTCCCTCCTCTTCTCCGCCACGGTGACCGAGGGAATGGAGGCCGTGATGGGGGAGATAAGGACGAGCCTGAAGTCCGACCTTCCCTTCATAGATCACTTCAGGAAGCTGATAGACATCAACGTGGACAGGTACATTAGATACAGTGACCTCGCTCAAATAGTCTTCAACGAGGTGAGCTCAGGCATAGACGAATCTGTGCTCAGAAACATCGAAGAGGTCCGCGGCCGTTTCATAGATCTGGTGGCGGAAGAGCTTGAGGCCGGTCAGGCCGACAACAGGATTCGGCCCTGCAACACCCGTCTTGCGGCGGTGGCTATCGTGGGGATGATGGACAATCTCTGCAACCTCCTTGTGCGCTATCCGGGATCTGTCGACCGCGGGGAGATAACGGACTTTCTCTTCTCCTTTCTGGCCGCAGGTCTTCTCACCCGCTCCGAGGCAGACAAGGCTAAAGGGAGAATCCCGGATCCGCCGATGAAGGAAAAGGCCTGAAACAAACCGGATCGCTCAGGAAATTTATATTTGATATTGGATGGTGCCCCCAGGAAGGCGGACGAGCATAGCGTAAAGACCGAGTTCCATGGAAGAAACCGCCGGCACCTGGGGGTAGTCCTCGTTTCAGATAAGTCAGCCTCCCTTCCTAATTAATCTCTTTAATCAATTCCACTGCACTGCCGGTAATGACCTTTAGGAATCGAATCCATTTAGCCCCTAATTGGCCGGTGACCAGCAAATATCATAGCTGTCGCCGCAATCGGCTTGAGCGTCCGCTATAGAGCTGTAGCAGGTATTCGAACCGCTGCAATACATGTTCATCCCGGACGGACAACAGGCGTTGTAGCTGTCACAGCAGCTCTCACCGTCATCACAGTAGCCACCGCCGCAAACAAATGTGGCAAGAAGGACGCGGTTTTCCGCCGGCCCCGATGATTCAATCTTATCCCCCTGCAAAAGATGCGTACTCACGGGAGGTTCGGCCATGAACGCAGTCGATGCAAAGGCCAGCATCCCCATCACGAACAAACAGGCAACAATTGTCTTTATCACAATTTTTTCACTTTCCTCTCTTTATTCCTCAGAATGCTCACTCTGGGATATTTGTTTTTAAAACTACAGAACGACTCAAACAGCGGGATTTTCCGCGATCTTCATCGTCTGCTCATCTACTTATTCTCTTTTTGAGGTGAGGAAAGCTCCTTATAGACAATCTTCTCCATCACCTCGACAGGAATCGCCCCCCCGATCCTTCTGCCGTTGACGAAAAGGACCGGCGTGCCCTTGATCCCAAGTTTCCTTGCCAACCTGACGTCACGCTGGATGATATAGTCCGTTTTGGGAGATCCCATATACTTCATAAAAAGAATTGAATCCGCAAGAGTTCCCATGTTGACGGTGACATCCTCCAAGGTAAAGTTGTGGTTATATTTATTATACCTTAAATAATGTTCTTCATAGTATTGGGAGAAAACACCCGCATCGGAAGCCGCAAGCATAGAGCGCGATGCGATGCATGAATTTTTATACAACGTCCGGCCCATCGATTCGTTGCACTTTATATCCAGCGGATAATTGTAATGGACGAATCTTATTTGATTATCGAACCGCTTCAGCAGGATTTGCTCATTATTATAAAGCCTGTAACAGGCGCTGCAAAGGAAATCCGTGAAGACATAAACGGTCAGGGGTGCATTCTTGTTCCCAACGACAAGGTCACTTTCGGGGAAATCGATCGCTTCGGGCGGAGCCTTATACAATTCATCAATGTACAATTGAGCATCTGTTTTTACATCCGGCGTCTTGTTTCCAAATGCGTGAGACAGAAAAAAAACGGAAGAAAAGATAAGGGTGACACAAATCATATAAAGCGCGTAGATCGCCCTTCTTTCTCTCTCGTTTTCACCTATTTTCAAGATGTTTTTCAACGTGGCGAAAAACGACACCCCCTCGGCCTTATTCGCTGTTTTGAATGAATAAATCAGAAGCAAGAAAAGAATGATGTTTATTGCATATGTTGCGACGCAATAAATGCAGAGTTCCCCGATGATAATGAGTGTGATTCCCAATCCCAGATCAATAACGAGGGCCAGGGCGCACAGAGGCAGGAGTATGACCGTAGCTTCCCGATAATATCTCCCCCCCGCGGCGTCGGCGGCAATAAGGGTGAATATAACGACAAGATAGAAAAAAAGACCGTATGCCGCGATGGGGATTCCCAGAAACAGGGCATACGGCAATTGATAAATATCAACGCACGATCCCTCCGCCTCTCCGCAGAAGGGAAGCGTTTTACCGAAATCGGGCATATAGTGGGCGGCCGTCAACACAACAGCGATGACGGCCCCCGCCCCCGAAAGCAGAAGCAATATATTGGTAACTTTCTTAATTTTCTGCATATATCCCGTACCCAATCGACCCGTCCCCACAACGATACCGGTTTATACGTAAATCCAAAAGTGTATGTCTCATGCCCGAATTTACAAGATCAAGTGAATAACGCTCCATGAGCCGGCGTGCGATCATAAAGCCCCCTGTGCAAATCAAAGGAATTATGCTCCCTTTGCCGTTTCCAAGTCAAGATTTTTGCTTCCATTATCATATCATACAACTCTTGATTGGGCAATCCGTCCATGAATTTTCCTAAATGCCCCCCGACCAAAGATCACAAAAACCGCCCGAACAACTTTCTGTAACAGGAACAAAATACTATTCAGTAATCGAAGTTGAAGCCTGATCATTCAGCAAAAAAGGGGGGGGCAAAAATTGTCGCCCTCCCCTTGAAACCATTGGTGCCGCAACCCGGAATCGATACTCCTGTATAACCGATCAACCTTTCTTCGCGTCGGGAAAGTCCGTTAAAAAATTCTGCTAATAGACGGTTGAACTTGTCCGCCTTCGTCCACATGCAGAGATGCGAAAGCCCCGGAATGGTTTTCAGCTCCCCCTTGGGCGGAAGCTCCACGAATCGCAGGGCGGAATCATCCGACAAGGCCGGGGATGACTGTATGTTCAACACCGGCATGGTCAAATGCTCGACCGGCGGATCGTAGTGCTCGTACAGTGGGAAGACACCGTTTATCATCGTCGACATTGGGTTTGGGTTTTTGCTCCACAGGTGGGCCACGACAAAACTATCGGGAGTACGAAGCAACATCAATAAAACCACCAGCCGGCCGACAAGCTTTGCGCTCGGATTGCCCGGAAAGTTCCTCCCAAACCAAAATTTGAATGGAGAAATCAAGTTGTCCATCCCGATACAGGTACATATGACAGATCGTATCCGCCGCGGGCCCGTCTTTGCCAGCGCAAACACGGCAATCGCCCCTTCGTTCAGCCGCAGAAATGGGCACGATCGATACCCAGCGCATTCAAGAGATTTCTGATCTCATCCGCGCGCTCGGCCGGGTATATCGGCCGGGCCACCGACTCACGGCGTCTATAGGTAACCACTCTGAATCTTTTCCCAAAATACTTGATATTTGGAACATGAATAACGTCAAACGGCGGCATGACGGACGCAAAGAAAAGCACTTCCCCATCCCCGCCGCTGTCGTAAACCATCGCGTTGGGCCAATCCGGTAAGTCTACGTATCGATAGCGTGATTCGAGCCAGGCTTGATCATCATCTATCCTGCGTAATATTATATCCCTGTTTTACATCTGAACTCCCTCCTTGTTCTCTTATTGGGTGACAAATATATTCCATCGCACTATCCTTACTACGCGGTCGTTGGTACGTCTTTATGATGCCGTTGAAAAATAATTATTCAAATATATTTATTTCATATGAACTAAATATATTTGTAAAAAAATTACTCCTTTATGGTCTTCTTCAAAAGACTCATCAATTGATCGACTTCAGTATCTTACAGATTTTTGATCAGCGTTTCTGCCATCTCCATATGAGATTGCTGATGCATTTTTTCCAATTCTCTTCCTTTCTCGGTAAGCCGAACCCTAAACGATCTCTTGTCGTCTTCCGAGGGCGTTTTTTCAACGAATCCAAGATCGACAAATCTCTTTATAATCGCAGTGATAGAGGGGCTGCTCAGCCCCAATTCCCGTGCAAGATCGCCAAGTCTGGGATTACCGAGTCTTGTAATCGTGCTTAAGTAATCTATCTGTTTTGCGGTGAGTCTCTTTTCCAGTATCATGTTCATAAAAGGGACGTGGCTCTCGCCGAGGAGTATGGTTAGGTCCTCTATTAATTCGACCATTTGTTTTTTCCTGTCCAATGCGCTTACCAATTTAGTTAATATGAACTAAATATGTACCAGCCCCTTTTTATGTCAATCAAAATTCCCAAGTTTTATAGCAGAAATAACATGCGTCTAAATTAAATAAACAAATAGATTACCCTAAAGTATTAATGTAAAATAGTAAATAAAGAGCTTAAAGCGGAAAAAATAAAAAAGCAGGAGCGAGGTATGTAAAATGATCAATAAGGTAAAAACTGCCGCCGAGGCAGCGAAGATGATCAGATCAGGGATGCATGTGGGCGTCGGCAGCGGCATGGAGATGAATCCTATGCCGGTAATCCGTGAGGTGATAAAAAACGGGATTAAAGATTTGACCCTGACTTCCGTCCTGACCGGGGGATACGTGGTGGATTTACTCATCGGCGCGGGCTGTGTCTCAACCGTGCAATTTCCTCAAATAGTTATGGATGAGCTCGGGCTTGCCCCCAATTTCAGGAAAAAAGCCCAGGAGGGGAAGCTCCGGCTCCTTGAAACCATCTGACCGGCCCTGCTCCTTGCGCTCCAGGCTGGAGCCAACGGACTTCCTTTCACCCCGGTGATCGGTTTGCTGAACTCCGACTACATGAAGATACGCCGGGACATCAAGGTCATAAAAGATCCTTACAGCGGCAATGAATATGCCGTCGTCCCGCCCATCGTGCCGGATGTGGCCGTTATCCACGCCTTTAAAGGGGCTCGATCCGGCGCCGTTGTTACGGACAGCTTTCGCAACGACAGACTTCTGGCCACGGCCGCGAAAAAGACGATCGCCGTTGTGGAAGAACTTGTTGACGAAAAAGATGTAGTGGCTGGCAAGTTCGGCGTTTATGTCTCCGCGATACATATCGACGCCGTTGTTCACGCCCTCAACGGCGCTCATCCAACATCGTGCCGGGACAGATATGGACTTGACCTGAAGCACTTGAATGAATATATGGAAGCTTCGAAAACGGAAAAAACATTCGAGGCTTATCTAAAAAAATATGTATTGGAACCAAAAGACCACGAAGAATATATGCAAATTGTTAATGCAGGAGGTATTAGATGAGCGGTACAGAAATTCATCCATTTGAAAGGATGATCGTTATAATATCCCGTCTGGTGAACGACGGCGAGGTCGTGGCGACGGGGACTCTATCGCCCATCCCCGCCGCCGGCGTCCTCCTTGCGAAAAACAGACACGCGAAAAATATCCTATGCATGATATATGGAGATCCCAAGCTGAGGATTACGGATGGCTTACACGAGTTCTTCGGCCTGGCGCACCGCGGCATGCTGGACCTGTTTTTTCTCAGCGGGATACAGATTGACCGGCTTGGAAATATAAATCTCTCGGTTGTGGGTGATTACGAAAACCCGAAGCTCAGGCTGCCCGGGGGCGCAGGCTCGAATATGCTCGGCATGATGGCAAAAAGGATCATACTCTTCACACTTACACACGATACCAGGCTGTTCGTGCCCAGAGTCGATTTTATCAATGCAACGGCCAAAGATGAGACGGTACCCTGGCGAAGAGGTATGCTTTCGCACATAGTTACACCAATGGCCCAGCTGAAATATGACGTAGATAGTGGAGCGGTCGTCCTTGATGCAACCCTTCCGGGCTACTCGGTCGAGGATATTAGGAACAATACGGGCTTTGACCTGGGAGTAAAAGGGCGTTATATTCCTGAAGTCGATCCCATTACTGAGGAGGAATTGTCCGTTCTGCGGGGACTAGTGCTCTCTGAATTGAGACAAATATATCCTCTCTTCTGTGATATGATATGGGGCTCTTAGTGAGAATAAATTAGACAGATATTAAAAAGGAGGGCCGACATCATCGACCCCCCTTGAAATTACTGGTGCCGCAGCCCAGAATCGAACTGGGGACACTCGGATTTTCAGTCCGATGCTCTACCGACTGAGCTACCGCGGCACGTCTGAAAGAAGAATAATAATTTAAATGGGATATTTTGTCAAGACATTTTTGTTTTTGGCGTAAAATAAAAGACTCCCTTACATATCTGTCCGTCTCCACTTTCTCCTTGTCCTGAATACAAAATGTATTATACTTGTCCCATGAAGGACAGCACCCTCATCGCGGTCTCGGTCAAGGTGGTTGAAAACGCCAGGGAGGCCCTTAACGATTTTCTCCTCACCCTCTCACCGGGCGGGATCGTGGAGGAGAGCAAGGGGAAGGGTGAGGAGTGGCTTGGAGAATCCGCCTCGATATATCTCGAAAAAGGGGAGGCCGAAGAGAAGCTGAAGAGATTGGAGGAATACCTCTCGGAGCTGACCTCTATCTGGGGCGAAAAGGCGGTGCTTCGATACGAGGTGGAGGAGATAGGGGACGGGTGGAAGTATGAGTATCAGCGCTTCTTCGAAACCAGGAGGGTAACGGATCGGATAGTCGTGTCGCCGCCCTGGGAGGATTACCTCGCGCGGGAGGGGGAGATAGTAATCAAGATACTTCCGGGGGCGGCCTTCGGCACCGGAACCCACGAGACAACGAGGCTTTCTCTTATTGCGATGGAGAGGGTATTTTCGACTGCAAAGATCGATTCCGTCCTCGACGTCGGGACAGGCTCCGGGATACTTGCCGTTGCCGGCGCGCTCCTTGGAGCCGGTCGGGTCCTCGCCGTCGATTCCGACGAGGAGGCGGTAAACTCGGCCGTGGATAACGTCATCAGAAACGGCGTTCAGGATATAGTCCAGATAAGGCACGAGACCTTCGGGGACAAGGCGGGAATTGAGACCGATGTCCTTGGGGAGAGATTCGACCTTGTCGTGGCAAATATAACCGGTGAGACGATCAGAAGGCTCGCCGCCTTCCTCTTGGCCCTGACAAATCCCGGCGGATACCTCGTGCTTTCTGGATTCCTTAAGGGAGAGGCGGATGAGATTCTCAACATTTTCAGGGACGAAAAACGCTTTTCAACGACGAAAGACTCTCTTAAGGAGTGGAGCGCTGTCACGGTTGAGAGCCGAACACTATAAACAAAAACCTTGAAAGAATTGTTGAAACGTAATAAAATATGTTGTTAAGATATTGTTGAGATATGGAAAAAGCTTATTTATTAGCTCATACTTATATTTATGAAGGGGAGGAGGGTGATATGAAAAGAAATTTATTCATCTCAGTTTTCGCTTTTTTCCTTTTAGCGGTGATTGCAACGGCGGTAATCACTCCGCAGGCGCATGCCCAGAGGGACGATTACATCTACATCAGAACGCCCGATGCCTATCTCTTGAGCGGCCCGGGGACCGAATACAGGATATTGTGCAAGATAACGAGAAGCGATCCCCTCATAGTAATATACTGGAGGGGGGACTGGTTCCAGGTCGAGAAGGTGGACGGCACACAGGGGTGGATCAACCGGGTGGTTCTAAACAGTCACGATTCCGAAAAATATCCCGTATATATCACCGAGACTCCAAACAGAACAAACGAGAGCGTACTCGACAGGCTGAAGCACGGTTTTAAGGGAAGCGGCGACGGCTCCATCACCGCATCGGCGGGGGGGAGAGGGATCGACGAAAGCGACGGATCAGGAGGCTATTATAAGGATTTCGAATCGGTGGGTTTCATGGAATCGATCGTTATTCCCGACTACGAGATACAGAATTTCATCAATGCCGGGGGTCTCAATAGATGAAGCCGAAGATAGGGGTTGCTTCGATTATCCTGATCCTTACCCTGCTTCAGGTATCCTGCATTCCCCTGCACCAGCCCAGCGTCAACGACTTGATAAACGCCGCAATTACCGCCGTGCCCGACATCCTGCCGATAACCGAGGCGGAGGAGATAAGGATCGGCAGATCTATAGCCGCAAACGTCGCGGGGCGCTACGGCGTTTTTAGGGACATGGAGCTTACCCGGTACGTAAGCCTCGTTGGAAACACCGTCGCAAGGAAATCGGACAGGCCGAATCTTCACTACTCCTTTGCCGTTTTGGACACCGACATCATAAACGCGTTCTCCTGCCCGGGCGGATACGTCTTCATTACCATGGGCGCCCTCGAAATCATAGACAACGAGGCGGAGCTTGCGGCGGTTCTGGCCCACGAGGTCGGCCACGTTTCTAAAAGACACATAATAAAGGAGATAGAAAAGAAGAAGTTCTTGAACGTGGGCGGAAAGGTCGTCGGCAACTACCTGAACACCGACCCCGAAATATTCAACAGGGCCACCTCCCACGGGACCGAGCTGCTCTTCAGAGGATATTCCCGTATCGATGAGTATCAGGCGGACAGGCTCTCCCTTATCTACACATCCAAGGCCGGATACGATCCGAACGCCCTTTTGAGCTTCCTTGAGAAGATCAAGGATAAGGGCGCCTCCCCAAACGACGAAAACGCAAGGATCAGAACGGTAAAACTCCTCTTTTCGACCCATCCCGAAGCCGAGAACAGGATCGAAAGGGCAAAGAACATCATTTCGAGACGAGAAACCGACAGTGCAAAGGGTGTCCTCTTAAAGGAGCGCTACAGCGAGAATGTGACTCCCATAGTAACCGAGTATTTCAGATACTATATCGATTACCACGGGGACGATCGCTAAACGCACAGATGACGGGCAGCAGGGGAAAGGCGGTCAGTGGGAGAATGAATAAGGGGGGGAGGGAAAGGCGGTCAACGTAACGGAAGGAACGACGGATATAGCCAAGGCGTTTTTGAACAAGGTCTTGACAATCTGATTTTAAAGATATATTGTTTTGTTTCCCAGATTTTAGAAGTTATAAATGCATCAGGGGGTATCGAAAGCTTTTCTAATCTAAAAGCGGAGAAAGAGACCATAAATTGATAGACCTTCACACCCATACCACCGCATCCGACGGAACCTTAACCCCCGAACAGTTGATCCGACACGCCCATGAGATCGGGATAAGCGCCATTTCGGTCACGGATCACGACACCACCGACGGCGTAGCGATAGCCAGAACCGAAGCCGAAAAGAGAGGCGTTTTTTTCATCCAGGGCATCGAGATAAG
Organism: Candidatus Zymogenus saltonus; assembly: GCA_016929395.1. Lineage (NCBI taxonomy): Bacteria > Deltaproteobacteria > Candidatus Zymogeniales > Candidatus Zymogenaceae > Candidatus Zymogenus > Candidatus Zymogenus saltonus. Next base: position 96,165 of record JAFGIX010000046.1, on the reverse strand, counting down.
CGCCGAATACTCGGATCAGGGCACCATGCACATCCTAGGGTATTTCATCGACGAAAACAACGACCGGATGATCGAGGTCCTCGATTTCCTTAAACGATCGAGACGGCTCAGAAATCCGAAGATGATAAAGCTCCTGAACGAAGCAGGGATTTCGATAACGATGGAGGATGTAGTCAACGAGGCCGGCGGGGGCCAGGTGGGACGGCCGCACTTTGCCAGGACGATGATAAAGAAGGGATTCGCCTCGTCCATCAACGAGGTCTTCGATAAATATATAAAAAAAGGCGGCCCCTGTTACGTAAACAAAGAGAGGCTCTCCCCGGAGAAATCGATCGAGCTGATACTGACGGCCGGCGGCATTCCCGTCATCGCCCACCCGAAGACCCTGGGCGTTTCAGACCACGGTGATCTCAAAAAGCTCATCATCGAACTTATGGACTACGGCCTTATGGGGATGGAGTGCTACTATTTCAGCCACACCAAGGCGGAAACAGAAGGCTATATCGAGCTTGCCGAAGAGCTGGGTCTCCTCGTCACCGGCGGCACCGACTTTCACGGGGAAAACAAGCCGAACATAAGGCTCGGCGTGGGCAAGGGCGACCTGAAAATCCCGGACGATCTGGCGGAGAAGCTGAAGGCCGCCCACGAAAAAATGGTCACCGGGAAAAAAGTAGAGGGCAGAGGGTTGGAAACTGGCAAAAGAAAATAGACGGCATTATTGACCTATTCAACCATCGGAGATCTAAATCCAGCCAAGACGTGACGACATTTCTATCTTTGACACAATCTCAATGGAGGGGATCGGGATAGGCCTGGCAGATCGAGCCCTTTTAGCAGTTTTTAAACCATGTTCAATCAAAAGGACGCGGTGATTTCCTCGATACCCCTTCCTCATAACCGATTGTCATATCGTGATTGCCATACCGTGATTGATTGATATTTCCGTTGACAATTCCAAATGGTATTGTAAAATAAGTGGTTTTATTCTTCAATAAAACCGCGAAAGGGGAGATTTTGAAACTCGAGAGCACCTCCTATTGTGGAGAGATAAGAAACAAGGACATCGGGGCCGAAGTGGTTCTCAAGGGCTGGGTGCACCGGCGGCGGGACCACGGCGGCGTAATCTTTATCGACCTCAGGGACAGGGAGGGGATAGCGCAGGTCGTTTTCAACCCGGATCACGACCCGGACACCCACAAGTCGGCCCACAGGCTCAGAAACGAGTTCGTTATCGGAATCCGGGGCAAGGTCAGAGAGAGGCCGGAGGGGATGATAAACCCGAACCTCCCGACCGGGGACGTCGAGGTTCTTGTGGACGAGCTTATAATATACAACGAGGCGGCCGTGCCCCCCTTTCTTATCGACGAGTACGCCTCCGTAACGGAAAACCTGAGGCTCAAATACCGCTATCTCGACCTCAGGCGGCCGGAGATGCAGAAGAACATCATGGCTCGTCACAAGGCCGCCATGAGCGTCAGGAACCACCTCTCAAACGAGGGATTCATAGAGGTGGAGACGCCTTTCCTTACCAAGAGCACCCCCGAGGGGGCCAGGGACTATCTCGTGCCGAGCAGGGTAAATCCTGGCAATTTTTACGCCCTGCCCCAGTCCCCCCAGCTCTTCAAGCAGATTCTGATGGTGGCGGGCTACGACCGCTACTTCCAGATAGTGAAGTGCTTCAGGGACGAGGACCTGAGGGCGGACCGGCAGCCGGAGTTTACCCAGATAGACATCGAGATGAGCTTTGTTACCGTTGACGGAATAATATCGATGACCGAGGGGTTGATGGCAAACCTCTTTGACGACATCCTCGGCATAAAGATCAGCTCCCCCTTTCCGAGGATGACCTACAAGGAGGCGAGGGACAAATACGGCACCGACAAGCCGGACACCCGCTTCGGCCTCGAGCTCAATGACCTCACCGACATTCTCGAAGATGCGGGGCTCAAGGTCTTTTCGGAGGCGGTCATCTCCGGTGGCGTCATAAAGGCGTTGATGGTTCCGGAAAGCGCCTCCCTCACAAGGAAGGAGCTCGACGACACGGTCGGGTTCGCCCAGGACAGGGGGGCCGGAGGTCTCGCCTGGGCAAGGGTCACCGAAAACGGGTGGCAGTCCCCCATAGCGAAGTTCTTCGCCCCGGGGTCGATAAAGGCAGTGGAGGAGAGAACGGGAGCGAAGATCGGCTCAACAATCTTCTTCGTGGCCGACGACCCCGATATAGCAGACGCCGTCCTCTCCGACCTCAGGCTTAAGATGGGAAGGCGGTTTGACCTCATCGATGACAAGGCCTTCAACTTCCTCTGGGTCGTCGAGTTTCCGATGTTCGAGTATTCGAAAGAGGAGAAAAGATACGTCTCGATGCACCACCCCTTTACCTCTCCCCTCGATGAGGATATGGATAAGTTAGACATAAAGGCAAACGGCGATCCGAAGGGCGTCAGGGCCAAAGCCTATGACATTGTCCTCAACGGAAACGAGATCGGCGGCGGAAGCATCAGGATCAGCAATCCTAACTTGCAGAGGGACGTCTTCAAGTCCCTCGGTATAGGGGATGAGGAGGCCGAGGAGAAGTTCGGCTTTCTGATGGAGGCGCTCTCCTACGGCGCGCCCCCCCACGGCGGGATCGCCCTCGGCTTCGACAGGCTCGTCATGCTCCTATGCGGCGCAGAAAACATCAGGGATGTGATCGCGTTCCCGAAGACCCAGAGGGCGACTTGCCTGATGACCGGTGCCCCGACAGGCGTCGATAAAAAACAGCTTACGGAACTGGGGCTCAAGCTGAGCATCGCGGCTCAAAAGCCCAAACAGGATGGATAGTATTGATATGGGAGAGACGCTGGCGGAAAAAATATTGGGCCTAAAGGTCAAGAAAAGAGTCAGGCCCGGGGAGATAATCGTTGTGGATGTCGACCTCGCCCTTGCCCAGGACGGCACCGGCCCGCTGGCCATCAGGAGTATAAAAGAGCTGAAGGAGGGAAAGATGAGGCTTCCCCGGGAGGCGATATTCTTCATCGACCACGCCGCCCCCAGCCCCAGGAGGGAGCTCTCCAACGACCACATCTTCATCCGCGACTTCGCAAAAGAGTCGGGGGCGACCGTCTCCGATGTAGGCGACGGCGTCTGCCACCAGATAATGGCGGAAAAATACGCCTGCCCGGGCGATATAGTGATCGGGGCAGACTCCCACACGGTGACGGCGGGGGGGCTATCCGCCTTCGCCACAGGGATGGGATCCACAGACGTTGGCGTGGGGATGGCAAGAGGAAAGACCTGGCTTAGGGTACCGGAGACGATGCGGATAGAGGTGACCGGAAGGCTCCAGAGGGGCGTCTACCCTAAAGACCTGATCCTTCACATAATCGGGAAGATAGGGGCGGACGGCGCCACCTACATGGCCCTTGAGTTCGGCGGAGAGACGATAGACGAAATGGAGATGGCGGGGAGACTGACGCTTGCCAACATGGCGGTCGAGGCCGGGGCCAAGGTCGGGCTTGTCGGATCGGACAATATAACGAGAGAGTACCTCAAATCGAGGGGAAGGGAGGATTGCTACAGGGAGCTCTCCCCCGACCCGGACGCCCAGTACGCCGGGGTGGTGAATGTCAATGCCGGAGAAATCTCCCCCACAATATCGTTTCCCCACACCGTAGACAACACGAAGACCATTGAGGAGGTTAAGGCTAAAAGCGACATCAAGGTAGATCAGGTCTTTATAGGCTCCTGCACCAACGGGAGGATCGAAGACCTGAGGATCGCGGCGTCCATATTGAAGGGGAAAAAGAAGGCCCCAGGCTTGAGGCTCATCGTTGTTCCCGCCTCCCGTGAGGTCTTTACAAACGCCCTAAACGAGGGGCTGATCTCGGTCTTCAACGACGCAGGGGCCGCCGTAATGGCCCCGGGCTGCGGTCCGTGCGTGGGCGTTCACGAGGGCGTCCTCGGCGACGGGGAGGTCTGCTTATCAACGCAGAACCGCAACTTCGAGGGGAGAATGGGAAACCCGAAATCCTTCATCTACCTGGCGTCACCCGCAACCGCCGCCGCGACCGCCGTCGAGGGAAAGATAGCCGACCCTAGAAGGTATATGTAGGAATATGTAATCCCTTACCCCTGCCCTCAAGCCGCGACAATTCACCCTCTATCAGGCCGTCCAATCGAAAACCCCACCACAAAGACAGATTTTATTGAAACATAACCTTCGTCCTGCGGCGGGTTCTCGTCTTTAATATCGACAATTCAAGTCCTTGAAAATCAGTTAAAAACTACGCCTTACACAACTGTAGGAAAGAGATCCCTAACGGACGTCTACCATTCCCTGCTCTTTTTTAACTACCATAGTGAATCAGACCTCTCATTCCCCTTGATTTTTGAACCACAGAACGGTATAATTATTATCTAATTACTACAATAACCCGACTATGATAGAGATCTTCCACCACCTCTTTATCGGTACAGACACCGATTACGAAACCATCGTAAAACACCACAACGGCTGGGCGGTCGTACACGCATCCCGGGAGCCGTATCATCTGGAGCTGAACGAATACGGCGACGGCGAGTTCGCCAAGCACTACCCAGACTGGAAGGTCGCCAGGCGGGATAACCGCCTCTTCCTGAATCTCGCCCAGGATCAAGATCCGGACGACATCCCGGACGACCTTCTGGAAACCACCCTCGAGTTCATAAACGAGAGCCTCGAAAGCGGGCTCAAGGTCCTGATCCACTGCACCAACGGGACGTCCCGGGGCCCTGCTATCGGACTCCTTTACCTCGGCTCATTCACCGATAAGTTCAAGGACACAAACCTGGGCGAGGCGGAGTACGTCTTCAAGAAGGTCTATCCGGGCTACAAGCCGAGCCGTGGCATAAAGCGGTTCCTGCGCCGCTCCTGGCACAGGTACTCGAAGGACTGAGGGGCCCCCCGATCAAACGAGCAGAACGATTCCTTATTTCCTTTTTCCCAAATACTTTTAAAAATAGAAAAAGTAATCAGAAGGCAACATTAAACTTGAATTGCTATTATCTGTTGCAATTCCATTTATAAGATGTTATACAAATAGAAATGGTCGGATTTTTTTAAGCCACGTTACATGGTTGGATTTTATCCATTTAAGCATACCTCACTCCTGAGATTTGTGATCAGATATATTCGGGAGACCAGTTAGAATATCTTTATGGCTTTATGGTTTGGACAGATAAAATATTTGGGAAATCATAATGTTGAAAGTATGCAGAAATCCGAAATGTCCCGAATACGGGCACGTTGAAAAAGACCCCGATGCCAAATACTGCGGCCACTGCGGTACCGAGCTGATGGAAAAAGAGAAGAACCCACCTCCTCCTGAGCAATTCGATGACTTCCCCCGTCAAAAGCTCAAAGAGATCATCAAGAAGTATGGAACCTCGGTAGTCAATAATCAACAAAGACTTGAACAAATTGTTAGGGGTTCTCTTGGCGGTTATCAAAGAGAAATCAATATTCTTGTGCTCACACTGAGGGAGGGGATAACCGCGGAGATTCTGTCATCAAAGGAATACATGCTTGACAGTGAACTGGCATCATATTATACAGACCTGTTGGTATACGATCATTCCTTGATTGAAGAGGGGGCGCGCTGGGCGGTGGAGTCCTGGACTTTCGCCTTGGGGATAACCGAAGAAGCAAAAGAGAGAGGTCACGATCAAAAAGATAAGGTTGATGCAGATAAACCCGTGAAAGAAGAAGCTGTATCGGGCAAAGAGCATGTATCCACGAGCAATGTTCCAAAGTGGATTGAAGCGTGGGAGAAGGAAGAAAAAGAGAAATTGAAGAGCACAACCTTGGCTACTAAAGATTCATTACGGGAAAATACTGATAAAAAGAAAGAACGGAAAAACTCGACCGCTAAAACCGAAGTGAGTGATGAACCAGTTTATAAAAGATTTAATATAAAAGGATTACTTATAGCTGGTGTGATCATATATATTATCATATTTATATTTTTTATTTTATTGAATTCTTTGTAATAATGAGAAAATGCGATAATCCAGATTGCCCCAGATATGGGCAGGTTGAAGAAGACCCGGAAGCGAAGCACTGCGGCCACTGCGGAAGTGAGCTTGTAGAGGAAACGGACCCTATCTCTACCAATAAGCTCAGGGACTTCCCACGCGAGAGGCTCAAAGAGATCATCAGGTACTATGGAATTCAGATAATCGAAGATCGAGGCAGGTGTGAAGAGCTTATTGCGAAAGACCTCGGCAAATACCGAAAAGAACTTAATATACTTATTCACGCCCTGAATGATGAAATGCCGAGTATTCTTATGTCGAAAGTTGGAAAGGGCCCTATTGAAGCCCTGATTCCCGAGCTGGCGGAGAGGCTGGCGGATAACACCGGCCTCTCCGAAGAGGCGTCAAGCTGGGCGGTGGAGTCGTGGGCGGTGGCCTTGGGGATTATACCAGAAGCGGTTATAATAGAAGAAAATTTTGAATAAAAAACGATAAAAGTAAAAAGCGAGCATAAAGAAAAAAACACCTTCCCAAGGGCTTGTTAAAATGGAAGTTCCATATAGGTAGTTTGATTAATTCCTCTCCCACAGTAGCAGACGGTGTGGTTTACTTCGGGAGCAGGAATAAACATCTCTATGCCGTGGATGCGAATACAGGGGAGGGAAAATGGAAATTCATGACTGTAAGTAATATAGATTCCTCCCCCGCGGTGGTGGACGGCGTCGTCTATTTCGGAAGCGACGACGGTTATCTCTACGCACTGGAGTAAAGAGAAACGGTTAAAGAGGTTCCCTCAGCCTTTTTCACATCTAATAACACTATTTTCCCCGCAAATCCCTCTCTGTCCCGCACTTCACATTGCAGACGATGTCGTCCCCCGTAACGTAATCCCCGGTCTTTTCATCGAAATAGGCCTCGTAACTCCACTCGACAATGCAGACCTTCCAGCCGTTTCTGAGGATATAGTAGGACGAGCTGGGGCCGTCCGCCGAGAAATTTTCGTCCACCCTCCACCCGGCGTTGTACAGGGCGCCCCCCTCTTCGGGATACGTTTCGTTCATTGGACTGGATCCCTCCTTCATCAACGACCACTTCGACTTGAAGACGATCTCGCAGCCTTCGTAGGCCTTGCCGTCAAACTCAAATTTAGCGGGGCTGACGGTTAGTTCCAGATGTTCGATTTTTTCAAGCTTTTGATGGAATGGAGAACATATCTTCTCCTCCGGCTCGGCCGCGATCAAGACCGCCGGCAGAAACAGCAGAAGCACAATGGCAATTTTCTTCATAATTGAATCCCCCCTATCTTATAAAATCAAAACTTCCCGTTATTCAAAAAAATTATTCCCCGATCATCACTCCCGCTATCTCCTTTACGATCTTGGCCGCCGCGGCGGCCGTAATCCCCGATCCGTCCCGCCTCGGGTTCAGCTCCACGACGTCGGCGCCCACTATCTCGGCGTCAATCGAGTCGATGAGGTCGATCGCCTGCCTTGTCGTCATGCCGCCCGGCTCGTGGTGGGAGACGCCGGGGGCAAAGGCGGGGTCCAGGACGTCCATGTCGAACGAGACATACACCGGCCTCCCGCCGAGGTCGAGCCGATCCAATTTTGAAACGCCACCAGCCTCCCCGATCTCGGATATCCTGACAACCTCGACCCCGAAGCGCTTAACCTGCTCCCTCTGGTGGTCGTTCATCGTCCGAACGCCGATAGTTATCAGGCGGGAGGCAAGCCGCTCCTCCATAATCCTGGCGAAGGGAGAAGCGTGGGAGTAGATGTTTCCGCCGTAGGAGTCGTAGATGTCGGCGTGGGCGTCGAGGTGAACAATCGTAAGAGCGTCGATTTTTTTACCGAGCGCCCTTATGACCGGATAGGTCACGAAGTGGTCGCCGCCTAAAAAGATAGGTTTTTTGCCCCGTTCGTTGATTGCGGACACGGCGCCGCCGATCTTCTCGATTGTCTCCCTAATATCCTCCCTCCTGCGAAAGGAGAGATCGCCCAAATCCCCCATCGCTCCCTCTCGGCCGAGGTCTACCCCGCTCTCCGTCATGAGGGTTGTGGCGTCGGAGAAGAGGGCCCTCCTGATCTCCTTCGGCGCCGAGGCCGCCCCCCTCATAAAGGACGAGTTTTTGTCGTGGGGAAGACCCAAAAGGGCCACCAGAAAGTCTCCGACCTTAAGCTTCTTTTCGATATCCTTCACAAGCTTCCCCCCAATATACCGGCTTTTGAAAAACGTCTCCAACTCCTTTTATTACAATAGCCTTCCGCCCCAAATCAATTTCTCTAAATCACACCCACCATTTTACATACTATTTTTAAAATATCAACATATTACATAATTTAAAATTTAAAATACAACTATTTTAATTACTTAACTATAAATTAAATTACTTGATTATAATTATATTATAAGTTATACTTCAGTTGGAGGCCCGATTTACTATCTGGAGGAGGCTTCGGTTTCAGGGCTAATGCCGTTCCTTTTTCAAGGATTGGTCGCATCTCGACCGCAAAACGAGAGGCAAAAATGAAGTTTTTAGACGCCAACGAGATCACGATACTGCAGCTTCTGGCCGACAACAGCAAGGCGTACAGCGTCCCGATATATCAGAGGCCATACGTCTGGAACGACGAGCAGTGGCAGGAGCTTTTCGACGACCTGACCAACCTCTCGCCGAACGACGTTCACTTTTTGGGATCGATGGTCGTCGTCCCGGACAGCCGGCAGGACCTCAACATCAACTACTTCCAGATCGTCGACGGGCAGCAGAGAATGGCGACGATCCTCATCTGGCTCTCCGCCCTTAGGGACATCTTCCTCGAGAAGGGGAGCAACAGGGTGTCGGACTTCATCGCCAACTACTTTTTCATCGATCTGATGCACGAAGAGGACTTCGACAAGGTCCCGAAGCTAAGGCTGGGCCACCACGACAACGATATCTTCCGCCGGATTCTGGAGGGGGAGCCGGTCCCCGATTCCGACAAGCTCCTGGATAAATGTTACGCCTTTTTCAAGGAAGAGACCATAAAGTACTCGAAGCCGGAAGAGATATACACGAAGCTCTTAAACAAGATATCGGTCGTCCATATAAACGTCTTCAGCCATCTCAACGCCTTCAGGCTTTTCGAGACGCTGAACGACAGGGGGCTCGAGCTCTCGTCGGTCGACCTTATAAAAAACTTCATCCTGATGAAGGTCTCCGGGGAGAGAGACATCTTCGATAAAACAATAGTCATGTGGAACGACATGTACGAGAAGGTGAGGGAGATCGAGCCGGTCTCCTTTCTCAGGAGGTCGATCCTCTCCGAGTACCGCGGGAAGGTCTCGGAGACGAGGGTATACGAGAAGATCAGGCAGCTTCTTGAGAGCGAGGAGCCGAAGGCGGTTTCCGACTTCGCGGCCTGGCTGAACGAAAAGGCGGCCGTCTACAAAAAGATCGTCGATGCAAACTTCGAGTCGAGCGTTATAAACGCGCTGCTTGTAAATCTAAAGCAGATCAAGGTCGCCCCGTGCTATCCCCTTCTGATGAAGGTCTTTACCCGCTACAACGCCGAGGGAAAAGAGATACCGGAAGAGGATATAATAGGGATATTGAACGACACAGAGTCGTTCTTCATAAGGTGGGGGGTCTGCCGCCGTTATTCCGGGAACCTCGACAGGTTCTTCAACAATCTCACCGTGGAGCTCTCCGAGAAGAAGCCGTCTGAATATAGAAACTATATAAGGGAGGCGCTCAAGCGGGAGATGGCGGAAAACGGCGTGGATGAAGAGGCGTTCAGGGAGAGATTCATATCGAGCCCCTTCAATCCGAACGATTCGAGGACAAAATATATCCTCTTTAAGCTCTCAAATCCCGGGGAGTTTAAGAAACCCGCCGATCTGAAGGACGTCCAGACCGAGCATATCATGCCGAAGCGGCTTACAAACGGTTGGCGGTCGGCCCTCTCCAACTCGGGCAAGGGGGATGAGGAGGTCTCGATGCTCCACCGGGAGTACCTGAACAGGATCGGCAACCTGACGCCCATCCGGGGCGACTGGTACCTGAAATACTCCAGCAAGCCGTTCAACGAAAAGAAGATGGAGAGACACTACAAGGAGTGCGAGTTCTCCATAACGAGGGTTCTCAACGAGAGGTACGACAAAGGATCGTGGACGTTTAAAACGATCGAGGAGAGGTCGAGGGAGCTCTTCGATATTGTGGAAGAAAACGGCCTGTGGCGGATTTAATTTTTTCAGCCGATTCCCCTTAAACCTGCGAGGCCGTCCCACTTCCAGGCAGTCCTTACTTCCCCCCAACCCTATAAAGACACCACGCCTTCAATCAATAAATGGACTGCCGACTTAAACCAAGACCCGACCGCGGCGACCGGCGTTATCCGCCGTACTTGTCGAGGCCGGACTGGATCACCGCCTTGACCTTCGACATCAGCTTGTCGATGGTCTTGATCGAATATTTGCGAGTGTCGATAGGCTTGTGGACTATCATCTTCGTCCTGCCTGGGAGGAGGTTAAGCGTCCTGTTCGGGAGGATGTTCTTGGTTCCTATTATCGTCAACGGAAGCACCGGGAGCTCGAGGTCAAGGGCCATCCTGAACGCCCCTTTCTTGAACTCCATCAGCTCCCCCGTTGTGCTCCTTGTCCCCTCGGGGAAGAACACGACCGACGTGCCGTCGACTATCTTCTCCTTCGCCGCCTCCAACGACGCCAGGGCGGCCTTCTTGTTCGACCTGTCTATAAAGATAAATCCGACCTTATCGCAGGCAAGGCCGAAGACGGGAACCTTTCTCAGCTCCTGCTTCATCACCCACTTGAAGTCTATGCCGATCCAGCCGTAGAGGACGAAGACGTCGAAATGGCTCTGATGGTTTGATACGATCACGTAGGACTGTTTTTTGTCGATATTCTCTTTTCCGATCACCCTCACGAACATCGGCGTCATGTAGCTGTTGAGCCTGGACCAGACGACACCGCACAGAATGCTGACGAATTTATCGTTGACCGACAACGTAATGAGAACCACGGCGATGGAGCCGAAAAAGAGGGTGGATATGATAAGGAACGGAAAATACACGAGCCACTTGTAAGGCTGATAGATAATTTGAAGGACTTTTTTCATTTTTCAACCTCGACAGTTCTTGAGTTTTTTGGCCTTTCCAATATAATTTGTTAGCTTCATAGTCAAATTCTTTTAATTATCTCGGATTCAACAGGGAGTTTCCGTCGTTGACGGCCCTGTCAAGGATAAGGTCAACCACCTGAAGGCCGTTCATCATGCCGCCGAAAATTCCGTAGGCGAACTTCGGCTGGTAGAGATTCCTGATCGGGGTTTTCATCGGCAGCCGCTTCGGACCGAACTGGTCCACGGTGGTCGCCATATCGAAGATGCTCCCGGTGGGGGAGCCGCTGTAGCGGGCGTAGGTAGCCGGGGTCGATATATCCTTCTCGACGATGCATTTGGAGAGCTCCGGGATGAAGTGCTTCTCCACTATCTTGATGAAGAAGTCTCCCATCTTCTCCTTTTCCTCGACGTACCTCTTCCTGTCGTTCTTGCGCCACTCGCTCCACTTTCCCATGGGAAAGGGGATGACGTTGATGGTGATAGTGTTCTTCGCGCCGGTGGTCAGTGAGGGGCAGACGACCGCGGCGTGGTAACAGTCCTCCGAAAAGGCGTTTTCCCCGGCGAGAAAGCCCTCGTAGAGCCTCTCCATGGAGCCGAGCCCGGTGGAAATGACGTTGAAGGGGTAATCGAGGTCGAGCTCCTTGAGGTCTACGCCGTCGTCGAGGCCCAGCGCCACGTTGAAGGATGAGGGGGACATGAGGGTGTTTTCGAGGCGCTTCACGTACTTCTTCGGGAGAAACTCGTCCCCAACAAGTCCTCTCATCGCCACCATCGGGTCGATCGTGGTGACCACACTCCCCGCCCTGATAATTGTGTCGTCCCCCTTTACCCTGATCCCCACGACTTTTCCGTCCACCACCTCAATCTTCTCCACCGGAGACGAGAGCCTGATCTCGCCTCCCCGCTCCTGGAAGAGGCGGCTCATCAGGGCCGGAAACTCGTCGAAGTAGCCGACCGTCCTGAAGGAGTTGGTCATAGACGCCAGCATCGCGCCCGTCGAGATTATCGAAGATGTCTTGTCGGGAGGGATTCCGGAGAAGGCGTTGAAGGTTTCCAAGACCTCCCTCAGCTTCGGATTTATGATGCCGATCTTGTCAAGGAGGTCGGCGTAGGACCGGTTGAGGTTTGCCACAACCTTCGGGGCCGCAAAGGGGATCGCGATCATGTCCGTTATGCGGGGAAAGGCCTTGAGCTTTCTCACCTGGGCAAAGAGGTCAGTGGAGTAGTCGATGAACCTTTCGACCTTGTGGGCGTCCTCCGGAAAGATGCTCATCAGGTACCTTGCGAAGCTCTCGGCCCCAACGGGGATGCGGTACTCGTCCACGTCGTCGCCGTGAACGACGAGGCTCCTCATATACGTCCCCTTGAATTTCCTCAGCTTCAGGTCGATATCGAGGTATTCGAGGATATCGATGACGTCCGGAAAGAGCTGGGTAGTCTCGAAGACGTAGTCGCCCCGCTGATACGCCGTAACGTAGCCCCCCGGGTAGCCGTTCTTCTCAACGATCAGGGTCTTCTTCCCATCGGTGTTCTTGAGCCACATCAGGCCCGCAGTCAGGCCGGTCACGCCGGCGCCTATGATGATCAGATCGTAGTCGTCCCCCCCCGAATAATTCGACTTTATGCCGTCCTTTGCGAGCTTGATCTTTTTCGCCATCTACTTCCCCGAAATAAATTGAAATTTTGAAAAGCCCAGGCTTGAATATCGAAATTTTCCGAAATATTGGCCCTGCCCTACTCGACCAGATCCCTGATGAACCTGGAGAGCTGCTTCAGGTTCCTGCACTCCCTCGCCTCCGAGACGTAGGGGAGAAACTCCGGCATGTCGGAGTCTCCGCTTCCCCACCAGGACTCAGGCTCGTTGTTGAGCCAGTAGACCTTCCTCGCCTTCCCCTTTATCTTGTCCAGAACCCAGGAGTTGTGCGCCATGTAGTTGTTCCTGGCGTCCCCGATTATGATGACCGTGGTCCTCCTGTTCACGATGTCGAGATAGTCGTTGTAGAACCTGAGGAGGACATCTCCGTAGTCGGTGTAGCTGTAGAAGTTGATCCCCGCCTCGTAGACTAGCTTTCCTATCGCCTCGTTTATCTCATAGCGGTTGAAGACGTCGGTCACCTCGCCGAGGTCGGAAACGAAGACGAAGGAGCGGACGCGGTCGAACTGGTCCTGGAGGGAGTAGAGGAGGTTGAGCATGAACCTCGACGCGTTCCAGACCGAGCGGGATACGTCGCACAGCGTGATGATCTGGCCCTTGTTCTTTTTCTTCTTCTTAAAAAAAACCCTTATGGGGACGCCCCCGTACTGCTGGGCGATCCTCAGCGTCTTCTTTATATCGAACCTCCCCCGGCGCCTGTGGCGGTCCCTCAAGGACAGGGCGTCCTTGATCTTCTTGACCATCTCCTTTATGCTATCGCGCATCTCCTCGATCTCTTTTTCGGTGAGCTCCGAGAAGCTCCTATCGCCGAGGCCGTTAGGCAGGTCGGTCTCCCTCTTCTCGCCCCTGTGTTTTCGCTCCTCCCTTTTTATGAGGTCCCTTATCAGCTCCCTCATCGCCTCCATCCGCTCCTCGAAAATCGCCCTTATATCATCCCCCTCTATCCCGTCCCCCATCGCACCTTTCTCCGCCAGGAGGTCTATCAGCTCGTCGAGCTGGCGGTCGAGGCCGAATCCCCCCATCCGGGTCAATATCCTCGAGTAGAAGTAGCCGGTCTGGATCTGGTAGCGGATGTCGGAGAGACCCGCCTCCTCTGCGGAAGCAAGCACCATCTCCATCATAGAGGCGATGTCGCCCTGGATCATCCCCTTGAACTGGTCGGTGAACTTGCCGTTGACCAGCTCGTCCATCAGCTGCTGGAGCCTCTCCTCCACGGGGCTCATTTCTAATCTGGCCGCCTCGATTATCGACATGGGGGAGAAATAGGCCTCAAACAGCTCCTCGAAGGCCGGGATATCCCTGCCGTCCTTAACGAGGGTCGCGCGGAGCGCCGCCTTGAATGCGCCCCTGTCGTCTGTGCCTACCACGGAGACGCCTGTGAGCGCGTCCATCGACTCCGAGATCGATACCCTCGCCCCGCGGAACTTGAGCCCCTCTATGAAATCGAGGATTGCGGATTTCATTTACTCCCCCTCAAGGAATACGGTATTCCCCTATCTTGACACCAAAAAAATCACTTCCCTCCAAATTCAAGTGCGCAATAACCGGGACGACCAAAAACAGGATCAATTCACGATCCCGGGCGACTCTAAAATCATCTTCATGTTCTTTTTCGCCATCTCTATATCGGACTGATACTTCAGGATGAAGTTCAAAGACGACTCGATTGTCCCGGCGTCCAGCGTCTTGATGTTAAGAAGCAAAAGCGCCTTCGCCCAGTCGAGGGTCTCCGATATGGAGGGGAGCTTCTTGACGTCGAGGTCCCTCACCGCCCGAACCGTCTTGACCACCTGGTCGGCGAGCTTCTCGGTAATCCCGGGGACCTTGAGCATAATTATCTCCTCCTCCCTCTCCTTTGACGGAAAGTCCATGTAGAGGTGGAGGCAGCGCCTTTTGAGGGCGTCGGACATATCCCTTGTGTTATTGCTCGTGAGTATCACCTGGGGGATGTGGTTCGATTTGATCGTCCCGATCTCCGGGATGCTCACCTGAAAGTCGGAGAGTATCTCGAGGAGAAAGGCCTCGAACTCCGGATCCGCCTTGTCTATCTCGTCCACCAGAAGCACAACCTGCTTTTCGCTCATGATCGACTTGAGAAGGGGCCTGGGGAGGATGAACTTCGTGGAAAAGAAGGCGTCCTCCTCCATCCCTATCCTCTCAACCGCGTCGGAGAGCGTCTTCGTGCCGGACAAGACCTCCCCGATCTTCTCCTTGAGTATCTGGGTGTAGAGGAGCTGCTTTGCGTACTCCCACTCGTAAAGGGCCTTTGCCTCGTCCAGCCCCTCGTAACACTGGAGCCTGATAAGCTCTAGTCCCTGGGACTTCGCCAGCACCTTTCCCAGCTCCGTCTTGCCGACGCCCGCCGGCCCCTCAACCAGTATCGGCTTTCCCATCATTATCGAGATATAGACGACCGTCGCCACATCCCTGTCGACGATGTAAAGCTCACCCTTAAAGCTTTCGATTACATCTTCTATCGACTTCAAGTTTGACATGGATATTCCCTCCAGGGGGCTTTTAAAGATAATCGTGCCCCCCAATTAGATGATAAACAGAGTGCAACTTCCCTAAAAAACATATTAATAAATAAAAGGCGCTCCAGTCAAGAGAAATCGGAAAAAATGGGTCTTAAGGAGGGGCCTAAAATCCCCTGAACACGGGCCGAACATATATATTTTCTTGAGATCGAAGGAAAAAAGTCGTTAAAAATCGTTTTTTCGCCCCCTTTTGTTGTATAATACCGAAAAAAATGAAAGGACTGCCGGATGAAACGCTCCGAGATCAACTCGATACTGAGGGAGAGTATCGACTTTTTCAAGAGGGAGAACTTCAACCTCCCCCCCTTCGCATGGACGAGGCCTAATGAGTGGAAGGCGATGCGCGAAAGGGCACAGGGCATAATCGAGGCTCGTCTCGGCTGGGACGTCACCGACTTCAACCTGGGTGACTTCGTAAAGACCGGGATACTACTTTTTACCTTGAGGAACGGCGCGCCGAACGAGGGCCTAGGAGGGGAGGAAAGACCGTCCTTAAAAACGTCTTTGAAAACATATTGCGAGAAGATAATCCACATGCGAGAGGGGCAGACCTGCCCCACCCACTACCATAGATCCAAGATGGAGGACATCATCAACAGGAGCGGGAAGACCCTCTGTTTTACGCTCCACATGGCGGGGGAGGACGGAAGGTCGTATTCCGAAGAGGGCTTTACCATATCGAGAGACGGCGTCGAGACACCGTGCGAAGCCGGGGAGATAATTAAGCTCAATCCCGGGGAGAGCATCACGCTGCCCCCATATCTCTACCACTCCTTCTGGGCCGAGGGGGGCGATGTGCTTGTGGGTGAAGTGTCGAGGGTGAACGATGACGAGACGGACAACTTCTTCTACGTCCACATCCCCCGCTTCACCGAGATCGAGGAGGATGAGGAGCCGCTGTATCTCCTATGTCACGAGCTGAAGAGGTTTCTGGATTAGGGGGAGTCGCCGGTTTTGATTCACAAAGGTGGTCCGATTTCGGTTTCCGGACTGAATAGCGATCCGCTTCGGTGCGCTCCAAAGACTTGGAAAACCGCCCTCCCCTTTCTTCACCCCGCGGGGGGAGGCAACCTCTGCACACCTTTACCTGCAGCGCCGATATAATCCACAGTGATCCTATCCGCCCAATTGTTCAAATATCATCTCAAGATTGACGAAGGACCCGTGACTCTTGACCGAAAGTGAGGGACAGCCAGCCCCGGACGTTCACTTCTTCTTGAGAAGCCACTCGAGAAACAACCCCAGCGCCAGGAGGACCACGCCCGCGATGATAAACGTCGCCGACCTCCCGACCTCTATTTTCAAGACGGAGGCAAAGCGGGTAAAAAAGTTGATGGTGAGAAAAATGGCGCCCAACGTTATAAACGTCCTGTCCTTTTTTAACGCCCCGAAGACTACCGTCCCGATGTTCACCATGAAGAAGAGTATCGTAAAGAGGAGTATCTCCCTCGATCCCTCCGGCGGAGAGGGCCACAGCTTCGGGTCCCTGCCGAAAAGGGAGAGCATCCAAAATGAGCTGTTCATGAAAAAGAAGCCGATGAAGTAGTATATCCTGTCGAAGTGCTCGTATCTCTTGAGTCTCTCTCCAAACCGACCGAAAAGCTGGTCGTGGAGGAGGCCGACCAATATGACAATCGGGCTCGCTATTGCGATGTAGAGGTGGCTCCTTACCCCGCCCTTGATGAAAGGGAGCCACGCCCAGAACCCCCCGCCCACGCTGGCAAGGTAGGCGAAAAGCGAGAGCAAAGCCACCACCAGTATAAGCCTGTTATCGTAGAAGTAGGAGAGCGTGAAGTAGACTGCGGTGGCGATCAAGATGATGTATGAGAAGCCGGGAAGGGGCGCGCCGAACATCTTGTTTATGGACATGACATCGAGGCCCATGAGGACGGCGCCGGCAAGGAGGACGAACCCGCCGAATACGGGCGATTTGCCGCTCTCCCCCTCCTCTTCTTTCCCATCCCCGCGCTGCAGCCTGTTCCCCCAGAAAAATCCCCCGAGGGAGAGTACCGTGAGGATTACGGAAAAGAAAAACCACCAGCTGAAGATGTGTTCGAAAAAGAAAGAGACAAGCCCGAAGGCGAGGATAATCCCGCCCAGAATCATTATGTAGCGGATCGCCCGCTCACCGCCCTTGCTTCTTTTCTTTTCCGTAACCTTGTGAGTCGTTTCTTTTGTCATAACACACCGCCGATTATTTTTGAGATGCAAATCGCTTTTTTAAAACCGATTGCTTTTTTGCCCCCGGCCCGGGAGACGCTGAATCCCCCGATTACCGTATCCCCTAAATACCGCTCCTTATCGCTCATTTTTTGTATTGCCGTCAATCCTAACGGTGATCTCGGCCCTGATCCCTTTATCGACGCCGAAAAGCCTGGCCTCGACCTCTCCCACGGGATAAAGCCCCTCGATGAAGCCAAACCTCTTCAAGACCGACATGTCATCCTCCGATGACGGGTAAAGGCGCGCCGAAAGCTCCTTGAAGGCGGAAGGACAAGTCTTCATCGACTCCCATATGGGACCCGGCCTAGCCGTTAAGGTAATCCCCCGTTCCCTCTCCCTGAACTTCGACAAGATCGCCTCCTTAAGGGACAACCTGACGCTCCTTCCCTCCTCCATCCTCTCAATAAGCGCCTTAAGCGTATCGGCGCTGCTCCCGACAAAGAGCATTTTGTTGTAAAAGGTAAAGACCAGAAGCTCCGGCCCCAATGTTCCAGTCTCCACGATCGAGTAAAACTTCGGATCTCCGGTCTTGCTTTCGATTATTGCCCATCCGTTCTTCTCGGACACCTTGCTGATGACCTTTATCGCACCCGGCGGGGACTTGCCCCAGGCGACAAGGCCGGGACAGTTTCCGTCGCCTTCAACCACGGCCGCAGCAAAACCGTCAAATACCAAGTCAGATAGAGCGGAGAGCATAATCCCCTTTGAGGGAAAAGACCCCTTAAACACACCTTCCGGAAGGATCGACAAGTCATGCACCTTAACCAGTACCAGCTCGTCTTCCGTGATTTCGGGTTTTGGGAGGCCACCAGAGAAAAAACCGGCCCTCGATTTGCCGATTCCCCGATTATTGCCCCCCCTCGTCTCCAGCTCAACCACTATTTCACCGGCATTTAAATCATCTCCGCCTGTTTCATCAATGCGGGCGCCGAAGAGAAGGAGGTCGAACGAAAGATTGCTCTCGATCTCGGAAAGCACCTTCGAGGCGACCGGTGTCTCTCTCATCTCCTTGGAGTCGACAAATCCGAAGATACAAGGCCTTTCAAGATTATCCACCTTTCCCCTCGCCGAAATAAATCTCTCGTCCTCGCAAAGTCCCCCCCGCTTGCCTTCAAGGTGTCGGTCCGCGGCGATGTAGAAAAGCTCTTCTTTATCCGCGAGGATCAGCAGGTCGCCGTTAATCGTGTATACGATCTTATGGATGTCCCGGCTCTCCTCCCCATCACTGTCTATAACTATCTCCTTAACCTTAAGCCCCCGATACTTCGACTCCGTGACATATCGCTCCCCCGCAAAGAAGGTCGCCAGCCGCTCCATGAAGAGTATCTCCGGGTAGACCCTGGAGACAACTAGGTAGTCGAGTCTTTCTTTATCGGTTTCATCCATGTAAAATCCAACGGCGGACTCAAGCCCCATGAGATACATGACTATATCGAAGCTTATGTCCCTCCCTATATCCCCCTCCACCCCCCCGATCTCACGGGAGAACTCGTCCAGCACGGGCAAGGTAAGGAGGGAGGCGTATCCCCTTTCCCTGTAGTAGTCGGATCCCTTGAAAAGGTTCCAGGCGTCCCTAAGCCCCCGGGACTCGACGAATATCGTCTCCCCCCCGGGGAATACCCGCTCCACCTCGGTTATGGTGTAAGTCGGTTTTTCTGGCCTCAACAGCCTGAACAGGATTAGGGCCGAAAGGGCGATCCCGATTAATACCAAAAAGGAGAGAAATAGCCTCTTTGCCATACCGTCTTAACCTATAATGTTTGGATAAACCTAACGACGCGGGAATACAAATCTCCCGCCCGTTCCATCAGCTCAAAATAAAGGGTCTCCCCCGAAGTTTCTTCAGAAAACTCCGGGAGAGACCAAGTATGCTTATTCACGCTGCACGATCTTATTCGGCCGGGCCTATGACAAGGGTGTAGCGGGCGTCATTGTCGACGTCCTCCCTATCCAGCACAAAGGGCCTGTAGGTCACCGTCCTCCAGAGGTCAAACTGATCGTCGTAGTGGGGACTCATGAAGTTCCCCGAGATCCCGACGGGGATAACCCTCAGCGATTTTTTCATGTCCTGAAGGTCTATGATATACCTCATCGACGCGCCGTGGTAGATCTCCCAGGGGCTGTTCAGGCGATAGGGTTGGGGATCGACCGTTGCGATGCTCCCCCCCATTGGGGACGGCCCCACGTTCATAAAAAAGCCCATCAGCTTCGATTTTTTACCGAAGGCGTGATACATGGTGACGGTGTGAATCTCCCCCCACTTCCAGTCGTCGACGTTTTTTCCCATCTCCAATTCAAGATACGCCACGGCCTCCCTGAAGCTCTTCACGATGACGTCGTTTAAGCCCTCCACCTTATCTACGGTTGCCGGGTCGTCGAACCAGACCGACTCGCCCTTCGCGATCTCGTTTCTCAGGGTGTTCAGGACTACGTAGTTGTTCTTGAGGTACTCTTCGTAGAAGTCGTCCCCAATCCTGTTCTTGAAGGTGTTTTTGATCATGTTGTTTACGGTGGCGTGAAATATCGTCGACGCCCTGCTTGACGGTGTCGCCACGAAGTCCCACTCCTTGAGCTCGTTTAGGGCCGCCGTCTCTGTTTCGGTTAGCTTGACGCTGCTCAAAGCCTCGATAATGAGGATATTGGGCACCCAGTCCCTCGCCAAAACCACGAGGAAATCGGCGTGCATCTCCTGAAAGTCGGAAACGCCGAGCTTCTCTTTCTCCTCAATCATCTCTGAGATCCTTACGTACCTGTCCGGCACGGCGTAGTAGTTTGATATTACATATGGGTAGTCGTCCCCGACGTGCTTGTTGTTGGCCGTGACGATCCACCCCATGGACGGATTTCTGAGATGGGGCTGAATCTTCGTCGGGACGTATCCCCCCCACTCGTGGTTGCCGTCCCAGCCGGGAACCGGCAGCATCCCGTCAAAGCCCGTGCGGATCGGAATCCCCACCGACGCCCAGTAGCCCACGTTTCCCTGGTCGTCCGCGTAGATGATGTTCTGGCCGGGGCACTTGAAATACTCCACCGCCTTTTCCATGTCGTCTATGCTCTCGGCCCTGTCAAAATAATACATCGCCACGGGAACCTTGTTGAGCTCCGACGCCGTCCAGCGCATGGAGAGGGAGTGGCCCTCCTTCTCCTCGTAGTTGTTGACCTCGTCGATGATCGGGCCATGGCGGGTGAGTTTTACGTCGAACTTGACGTCATCTTTACCTTTTACCGCTATCGTCTTTTCCTGAACCTCCATATCCAGCCACTTCCCCATATACTGGTACTGGTTCGGGTTTTCGGGGTTTATCTTTTCAATATAGTAATCGGCGTCGTCCGCCATGACGTTGGTGAAGCCCCAGGCGACGTGCTCGTTCGCGCCCACAACGACGAGGGGGATGCCGGGGACCAAGACCCCCGACACGTTAAGATCGGGCGCAACAAGATGCGCCTCATACCAGATGCCCGGCGCCGCAAGCCCAAGGTGCATATCGTTTGCCAGAATCGGCATTCCGGTCTCCGACTTGACACCCGAGATGAGCCAGTTGTTGCTGACGCCGCCCCCCTCGGTTCCCAAGACCTCCCTGGCGAGGTTCATGGTCTTGAGGAATTCAAGGGAAGCGGTGCCCTTCGGTATTATTGTCGGCGCCCCGCTTACGTAGTCCGGAAAGAGGAGCTTCGCCTCATCCTCTCCCAGCTTTTCGATTATGGCGAGGTAGAGCATCTCCTTTCCGAAAGAACCGTTAAGGTCCCATGCCATAAAATAGTACGGAGCGATACAGTCGGAGGGCACCCAGTGCTCCGGCTCGTAACCGAGGAGCTTGAACTCTACGGTTAAGGGACCCTTGTGGTTGTCCAGGAAGTAATTGACACCCTCGGAAAAGGCCTCCAGGTTCGATTTTACCTCCTCCGGCATCTCTTCGTACATCCCCTCGACCGACTTTGCCGCGGTAATCGTTATGAAGAGCTTGTCTACCGGAACCAGAGATTCCCCCAAAATCTCCGAGAGTTTGCCCCTGATGGCGCGCCTTATCATGTCCATCTGAAACATCCTGTCCTGGGCCATCGCGTAGCCCAGGGCAAACGAGAGATCCCTCTCGTTCTCCGCATAGATGTGGGGCATCCCGTAGGAGTCCCGGATGATCTCCACCTTACCCTTTACCATCTCCGTCTTAATCTCCCCGTTGTACTCGGGAAGGGTCGATTTGAGATAGCCGTATGCCCCCACAAACACGATAACCACAAGAGCGAGAACAATAAAGACCAGCCACTTTACTACCTTCATAATTTCCTCCAATAAAAAAATGTGCCTAAAAAAAGCCTATAACTATAATCCCATTAAATTTCTATGCCGTCATTCCCAACTTGATTGGGAATCCAGATAGATATTTTTCTGGATTCCCGTTTACACGGGAATGACAGAATAGATGCTTAACTGGATTCCCGTTTTCCAAGGGAATGGCATTATACAATTATTTCCTCTTTGACCAGAAAACTATACCGTCATTCCCAGCTTGACTGGGAATCCAGAATAATATCACTCCTCCTACTTCAGCGGACTTTTTATATAACCCCATTTATCGCCCTTCTCCACGGGAGCCAGCCCCTCACTGAAATTCCCTACTTGATCAAACTGCGGCCCTATGACCATCCTCCCGGACTTGTCTATAAAGCCCCATTTAACACCGAGCACCACCGGCGCCAGACCCTCGGAAAAACCCCAGCCGTTACCAAACTGCGGACTTATTACCTGTCTCCCGGCCCTGTCTATATAGCCGTACTTTTTGCCGATTATCACCGGCGCCAGCCCCTCGCTGAAATTGAAAGCGGCTTCAAGATTTGGAGCTACGGCGTACTTCCCGGTCTTGTCTATGTATCCCCACTTGCCCCCCGTCTCCACAGCCGCAAGGCCCTCGCTGAAACCCTTTGCCCATTCAAACCGCGGATTCACAAGGTACCTTCCCGTCTTGTCCACGTAACCCCATTTGCCCCCCATCTCCACCGCCAGAATTCCCTCGCTGAAGTCCATAACCTCATCGGTATAGTCAAACTGCGGTTCTATGACGATCTTCCCGGTTTTATCTATATAGCCGAACCTTTCCCCAATCCTTATGAGCGCCATACACTCGTCGAAAGAGTTTGCGTATTCAAACCTTGGACTCAAGACAATCGCAAACTTTCCGGTCTTATCTATATAACCATCCTTATCCCCCAACCGCACACGCGCCAGACCGCAGCTGAAGTTCTCGGCATAATTGAACTGGGGGTTTATAATATATATTCCGGTCCTGTCTATGTATCCCCACTTGCCCCCTGTATTTACCGCCGCAAGTCCCTCGCTGAAACCCCAAACCTCGTTAAACTGCGGCCTTGCCACATAGTTACCGCTCTTGTCTATGAAGCCGCACTTGCCCCCCGTTTTTACAACGGCCAGGCCTTCGTTGAAACCGGAGGCCTCGTCAAACTGCGGATTTATTACATACTTCACCTCCCCGGCGCCGGAAAGCATGGGCGCAAGGGTAAAGGCCGTTGCCAAGACAAGAATCGACAAAAACAAAAACCTCTTCATGATTTCCTCTTGCAAATAAGATTACCCGATAAAGCTTATAATTGTTCTTAAAATGTTTTTCTGGATTCCCGCTTTCGCGGGAATGACAGAATAGTTGTTTCACAGGATTCCCGTTTCACAAGGAAACAATATACCGTCATTGCCAACCCAATTGAAAATTTATATCGTCATTCCCAACTCGATTGGGAATCCCGATAGAAATCACTCCCCCTACTTAAGCGGGTGCTTTATGTAGCCCCACTTCCCCCCGACCAATACCGGCGCCAGCCCCTCGCTGAAGCTCCCGGCGTCTTCTTCGAACTGCGGCTCTATGACGTATTTGCCGGTCTTATCGATATATCCCCATTTGCCGTCTATTTTCACCGCCGCCAGCCCCCCACTGAAATCCCTCACGGCGTCAAACTGCGGCTTTACCGCCTGTATACCATTCTTGTCGATGAAGCCGACCCGATCTCCGATCACCACAACCGCCATCCCCTCCTTGAAGCTCCTGGCGTTGTATTCGTACTTCGGGGCGATAACATACTTCCCGGTCTTGTCGATGTAACCCGCCCTGCCCTTGACCTCCACCTTCGCCAGCCCCTCGGAGAAGCTCTCTGCCTGGTCAAACTGGGGATTTATAACGCAGCTTCCCGTTTTGTCGATGTAGCCGAACTTCCCCGCAAGCTCCACCACCGCCATCCCCTCGCTGAAGTCCCCGGCCCAGTCGTACTCGTTCCTTATTACGAAGCCGCCGGTCCTGTCGATAAACTCCCACCGAAACCCCGTCATGACCCTCGCCAGTCCCTCGCAGAAATCGGAGGCCCCTTTAAACTTCGGCTCGATGACGTAATTCCCCTTCTTGTCGATGTAGCCCCATTTCCCCTCGATCTTCACCCACGCCAGCCCCTCCTTGAAATCCCCGGTCTTGTCGAAGATCGGCTCGATTACCTCCTTCCCCTTTTTGTCGATGTATCCGTACTTCTTGCCCGCCTTTATCCTCGCCATGCCGTCCTTGAAATCACAGACCCATTCAAACTGCGGCTTTATGACGACCTCTCCGCTCTTGTCGATGTAGCCCCATTTAATCAATTTGCCGCCTATCTTCACAAAGGCCAGCCCTTCGCAGAAGCCTCCGGCCTTGTCGAATTGCGGGGCTATCACACACTTCACGGTCTCGGCTTCGGAGAACAGGGGTGTAACCGCAAGGGCGGTCAACAAAACAACTGCAGTAAAAAACAGTGTTCTTTTCATTTTTTAAACCTTGATTTTGCTAAGAAATGCGGCCCGAACCTTATTGTATAGGGGACATTCTAAAATCATAGCCGCCGAAAGTCAATAATTATTCCATAAATGTAAAATCACCCGTTCACTTTCTTGTCTGGATAAAACTACGACAAATCACTCCCCCTTTCTCTCAAATACTCCCCAAAAACAAACTGTTTTGAATATCCCGTTTCCCTTGACACATTAAGCTACGGGGAGTATAATTCCATTTTTACAGATGATTAATCGAAAAGAACGTCCGAATATGCCGAAAGACCCGCAAAATCAATCACCGAATCAATCACCGAAGCAATCACCGAAGCAATCACCGAAGCAATCGCCGGAGAGATTTTACATCAACCTCTGCCTCCACTTCCACCAGCCCCACTTCCAGCTTCAGGCGGTCAGGGACGAGGTCTTTGCCAACTGCTACTACCCTATGATTGAGATGCTCGAGGGGAAGGGGGGAAACGTCGACGGGTTGAAGCTGAACTTTCATATATCCGGCCCCCTGATAAACTACGCCTCCCGCCGCGAGATGGATTTCCTTAACCGGATGAAGACCCAAGTGGACACCGGCAAGGTGAAGATCGTCGGGGGACTTATAGACGAGTCGTTCCCCCAGCTCTCCTCCAGGATGGACGATACCCACTTCCAGATGGTAAGATACGGCATCGCCACCGACAGGTTCTTCGGCGTTCCGGCAAGCGAGTGGGACGGCTTTCACATCGTAGAGAGGGAGGTGGGAGAAATCCTCCTCTACCAGCTCTCTACGGGGATGGAGGATCTGGGGGCGCTTCCCATCTACTACCTCGACGTGGAGACCTTCTTCACCTCCGATATCGCCTCCTCGGACGAGGAGGGGAACCTGAGCCTCAAACACTTCGGGGTGGTCGACCCCGCCCTCCAGTCCACCATGCCCTACTTCAAGGAGGATGCCCTTTTTACGGTGTACCGTGATGAGATAATGGGAAAACCCTTTTTCGTGGCCCCCATCCACAGCGAGCTGCGCTATTTCCTCCTGAAGAGGCGCCCCATCTTCGGCCCTGACCCCACCTTTACGCCTACTGAGTACCTTGATATGATTCGCAGAAAGGCGATGGTGGCGGCGGACCTCATAAAGAAAAAATCGAACAAGGACACGCCCCCCCTCATGTTCATCTTCAACGACGCGGAGCTCTTCGGCCAGTGGAGCAAAGACCCTGCGGCCGACCGGGAGTGGATGGAGGAGTTCTTCAGGATCGTTGCCGAATCTGAGGACACATCCTTTACCACGTTGAGGGAATATTTCGAGAGGTACGGCTACATAGACACATACCCGATGAAGACAAGCACCAGCTATCAGGAGTTCGAGAGCTGGACGATGAAGCGGGGAATCAGGGGAGTCACCTTCGGCGACCCGAAGCTGAGAAGGGTAATCTCGTGCCTGAGGGACCTCGAAAAGGCCCAGGAGCGGGTGGAAAAGGTCGTCCTCGAGCGGGTGACGAAAGAGCTCGAGAACAAGGGAGGCAGCTCCCACATCCTTATGTCGGAGATCACGCCGAGGGTCCTCTCGGCCAGGAACAGGTACGATTTTATCAGGATATTTCTGGCGGAGTATTACGACGAAAACATCCTGAAGGCCTACGACCTGATCCACACCATAAGAAACATCACCTATCAGGAAGACCCCCGCTGGGCCTCCCGACATCCGAACTTCGGCTCATGCACATATTACGACCTGACGGGCCTCGCCTACATCGCAGTTGCGGACAGGCTTGCGGACTACCTCCTCTCCGAGATCACCGAGACATGGGGGCTGTTTCCCCGGACGACCATGGAGATCGTGGACTGGGACTACGACGGAAACGACGAGGTTGTCATCAACACCGACCAGCAATACCTTGTCATATCGAAGGTCGCGGGAACGGTCATCCACCACCAGATACACTCCCCCTACTTCAAGGGGATGAACTTCAAGAAGATACTCGCCTCCGCCGAGACCCTCGTAACGGAGATGCCGATGTTTCCGGCAACCGGCTTTTACAGCCAGTGCCTCATCCACACGGAGCCGGACAGCGAGCTGAGGGTCTTCCTCGAGGACGATTCCCGGGTCGAGTACTGCCGCGACGCCTACAGGGCGAACCTCGCATTCAAGAACGACTCCGGAGAGCTTACCATAGCGGCCTCTTTCGACTACGAGATATTCGAGCTTACAGACTACTCGGTGAACGGGGAGAAGCTCACGGTCACCGTCGAGGCCACCCAGGACCTCGAC
Source organism: Candidatus Zymogenus saltonus (assembly GCA_016929395.1). Classification (NCBI taxonomy): domain Bacteria; class Deltaproteobacteria; order Candidatus Zymogeniales; family Candidatus Zymogenaceae; genus Candidatus Zymogenus; species Candidatus Zymogenus saltonus. The sequence continues at coordinate 69,579 of JAFGIX010000046.1, read as the reverse complement.
TTCGGCGACGGAAAGAGGCTTCCCGTATCCCTCAAGAAGACCTTTATCATATTCGACGACGAGTTTCACGTCAAGTTCACCGTGACCAAGCTGAAGGACGAAAAAGACCCGATTTGGGACAAGGTCCTGTTCATGCCGGAGCTTGTGAACTCCGTCACCCCCGCCGACGACATCGACGGGGTGCTCGAATCTTTCGTCAAGATAAACGGAAGCGACATAGAAAAAAAGATAGCCCTTAACTATCAGGTAACCGATTTCCCGAAAAACGGCGGCTTTGCCCAGAGGGACATCACGGAGACCATTTTCCTGCCGGATGAGCTCAAGTACGTCCTGACGATAAAGACCCCCCTATACGGCAGCTTCTACGACATCCACACCTATCGATTCATGGACAAGACCTCAAGGCTGATGGAGGACATGGCGATCTCCCCCGCAGTTCACCAGTTCTACAAGGACTTCGTCTTCGAGGACCACTCCCGTCTGGGTTACCACCAGTCCGGGGCGAAGATAACCCCGATCTTCAAGCTCTCGAAATCGGCCTCAACGGAATTTACGATCTCCCTTACGAGGGAGATCGTTGAAATAGGCTCCAGCCCAAACATCAGAGAAGGGGGAATATCCCTTATCAGTTACAGCGGGAGGTAGAGTTGAAGCGCTCCCGACCTCGACGGACGGCACATGTCGCCTTTCTCTGGCACATGCACCAGCCCTCGTACAAAGACCCGAAAACGGGAAGGTTCCTCCTCCCCTTCGTCAGGCTCCACTCGGCGAAGGGGTATTACGATATGGTTCGCCTGGCTCTAGAATACCCGGAGATGAGGATGAACATAAACCTCGTTCCGTCCCTCATCTCCCAGATTGCCGACTACACCGAAGAGCCTTTCGACTCAAAAAAAGACTTTTATGTCGACCTCGCGCTCAAAAATCCGGCCGATCTGACGCTCCAGGAGAGGGTATTCATCATCAGGAACTTCTTCATGAACCGCTGGGAGACACAGGTCAATCCGTATCCCCGTTACCGGGAGCTCCTGGTCATCCGGGGGAACAACCCTGACGGGGAGAATCCGGAAATCCTCGCCTCCCGGTTCTCCGACCGGGACATAGCAGACCTCCAGGCCCTCTTCAACCTGACGTGGTGCGGTTACTTCATGAGGAGGCAATACGACGGGATAAAAGGGCTCATTGAGAAGGGAATGGATTTCACCGAGGGGGACAAAAAAACCATCATCGAGGCCCAGATCGATGTGATGAAAAGCCTGATCCCCCTCTACAAAAGGGCCTCGGACGAGGGGATGGTGGAGCTTACCACAAGCCCCTATTATCACCCGATCCTCCCCCTTCTCATCGACACGGATTCAGCCATGAGGGCGATGCCGGACGTATCGCTGCCGGGTAGGTTTTCGAGCGTCGAGGACGCAAGGGATCAGGTTGAGCTGGGATTTCGATACTTCGAGGAAAAGGTGGGGATAAGGCCCAGGGGGCTGTGGCCCCCGGAGGGCTCAGTCTCCCCGGAGATTATTCCCGTCATCGACTCCCTCGGGATTGAGTGGATGGCAACGGATCAGGATGTCCTCCTCAACTCCCACATTGAGGGGGGCAAGGGGGACAAGAGGCCCGACATCTATGCGCCTTATAAAGCCACCCACGAGGGGAGCAGCGTGAACGTCGTCTTTCGGGACAGGAGGCTTTCGGACCTTATAGGCTTCTCTTATGCCAGCAACGACCCGGAGAAGGCCGCCGCCGACTTCATAAGGCAGATAAACAGGATCGTGGAAAAGAGGGGGGGCGCCCCAACCCTCATATCCGTGATCCTAGACGGCGAAAACCCGTGGGAGGGGTATATGGACGGCGGCGAGGGCTTCTTAAGGGGAGTATACGAGGCGCTGACGGGAAGGGACGGATCGATCCCTGCCTGGCCCACGACGATCGGGGAGTATATCGACAAGAACCCTCCTGCAAAGACCATTGACCGCCTCCACTCCGGCTCCTGGATAAACCACAACTTCGGGGTCTGGATAGGACACCTGGAGGACAACAGGGGGTGGGACATGGTCTCCCTTGCCAAAAAACACCTCGTAGAGATCGAGGAGAAAGGCGGGATTGATGCCCTGCCGGAGAGTTTAAAGGCCGCCAGGGACGCCCTCTATACCGCCGAGGGGAGCGACTGGTTCTGGTGGTTCGGCGACGATTTTCACACCGATCTCACAGACGAGTTCGACTCCCTATTTAGGGAAAACCTCAAGAGCGTCTTTCGCCTGACGGGAGCGGAGCCCCCGGACATCCTCTCCTACCCCATATCGGGAAAGGCGAGGGATTTCGATGTAATCCCACCGGTCGGATTCATAGAGCCGAACGTCAACGGGAAAATAGACGACTTTTACGAGTGGGCGGACGCAGGGAAGTACGAGTGCAACCCAATCATGGGCACCATGTTCGGCGGGAGGTCGATCGTGGAAAGCCTCCACTTCGGTTTTTCCCTCGAAAACCTTTACGTAAGGCTGGACATCGTGGACACCGCCCTCTTGGACGAGGGGTTCGGGGTGGCGTTTCACGTCAGGGGCGAAAGGTTGTTCAAGATAGAATTCCCGCTGAGGAGGGGTATGGATAAATACAGGCTCTCCTCCCGCATTGACGATGGGGAGTATCAAATAATAGGAGAGGCTGACACCGTCGGGGTCGACTCGGTGGTCGAGTTTTCCGTCAAGTTCTCGTCCCTGGGCCTCAAGGAGGGAGACTCTTTCGACTTTTACCTCAAGATCACGACGGACGGCATAGGGTTGGCCCGCTATCCCCGGCGGGGGGTACTCACCCTCAAGGTTCCGGGGAAAGACTTCGAGATGATAAACTGGAGCGCTTAGATGGGAGTAAATCTGATAATCGGGATTCACAACCACCAGCCGGTGGGGAATTTCCCCTGGGTCATCGAGGGCGCCTACGAGCGCTCCTACAACAAGTTCCTTGATCTTTTGATCAAGCACCCGGAGATAAGGCTCACAATCCACAACACCGGGCCGCTTCTGGACTGGATCGAGGCCAACAGGCCGGAGTATATCGAGAAGCTTAAAACCCTCGCAGCGAGAGGGCAAGTGGAGATAATGGGGGGTGCCTATTACGAGCCGGTAATCCCGATCATCCCGGAGATCGACGCCGTAAGGCAGATCGATAAGATGTCGAGTTATATAAAGAAAAACTTCGGCAGACACCCGAACGGGATGTGGCTGGCGGAGAGGGTCTGGGAGCCGACGGTGCCCCGCATAACCGGCCCGGCGGGGATAAAATATACCCTTCTCGACGACACCCATTTCCGCTATTCGGGCTTGTCTGGCGAAGAGCTCTTCGGCTACTACATAACGGAAAACTCTGGACATACGCTGGCGGTCTTTCCCATCGACAGGGGCCTGAGATACGCCATCCCCTTCGAGGATGTGGAGGAGACGATCACGAGGCTCAAGGAGGTCGCCGAGTCGAAGCCGGGGGCCGGCATTGTATACGGCGACGACGGGGAGAAGTTCGGGGTCTGGCCCGGGACATACGAGTGGGTCTTCGACGGGGAGTGGCTCGAAAAATTTTTTGCGGCCCTGAAAGAAAACTCCAACTGGATAAACCTGATGACCTTCTCCGAGTATATGGAGAAATACCCGCCTGCGGGGAGGGTCTACCTCCCCACGGCCAGCTATCAGGAGATGACCGAGTGGGCGCTTCCCCCAAGGGCGATCCTGAGCTACAAGGGAGTGATGAAAAGGGTGGAGGATTCGGGATTTAGGGAAGAAGCCCGGCCGTTCATCAGAGGGGGATTTTTCAACAATTTTTTGGCCAAGTACCCGGAGTCGAACAACATGCACAAGAGGATGCACCACGTAAGCAAAAAGCTACAGTCTCTGATTGCCGACGCCGCCGATGGAAAGAAGGCCGTCCCTAAAAAGGAGCTTACAAAAGCCTACGATTACCTGATGGCCTCCCAGTGCAACTGCGCCTACTGGCACGGCCTCTTCGGGGGGCTTTATCTTAACTACCTCCGCCACGCCGTCTTCGAGAACCTCATAAGGGCGGAGAGGCTCATCGACTCAAAAGACCTCCCTACGCTGGAGGTCACCGACATAAACGCCGACGGCATGGACGAAATCCTTATCGGGACCGAGTTGTTCACCGCCTACATCTCCCCGGCGGAGGGGGGAACCCTCTACCACCTCGACCTCAGGGACTTCAACTTCTGCCTCACTAACACCCTCTCCCGCAGGTTCGAGGCCTACCACGAAGAGGCGAAACAATCGATAAAAGACGAGGGGTCGGAGGGGGACGCCCCGGCCTCCATCCACGACAGGATCGTCGTCAAGGAGGAGGGGATATTCGACCTCCTCACCTACGACAGAAACAGGAGATACTCCTTCATCGACCGGGTCTTCTCCGCACCCCCCACGGTCGAGCAGCTTGTCAAAGAATCGTACGTGGAAACGGGCGACTTCTCCGGCGGCCTCTACAAAGTCGAGAAGTGCGGCGCCGGGAAGGAGTCGGTCAAGGTCTCCCTAAAAAAGAGGGGAGAGATTAAAATATCTCAGGAACCGTTTCCTATCGAGATAAAAAAGGTGTATAATGTGGATGTCGGGGGGCCGTCGTTTAATGTAAAATACAGGCTGACAAGCTTAGGCGGCGGGGAGTTAAAGCTCTTCTTCGCCCCGGAGCTGAACTTCACACTGCTGGGGGGCGAAGACCCGATGCGGTATCTTACGCATCCTGGCGGCGAAAAGATTCTCTTAAGGGAGCGGGGCGAGATAAAAGGCGTAGACCGGTTCTCCCTCGTAAACGAGTACGACGGTTTTGAGGTCTCGATACAAACGGCAGAGCCCGTGGACCTCCTCTACTTCGGCGTGGAGACGGCGTCCCAGTCGGAGGGGGGGCTCGAGAAAACCTATCAGGGGAGCGCGCTGATGCCGATCTTTCCGGTCACCCTTCGGCCGGGGAGGGAGTATAATCTGGGCGTTACCATTTCCGTTTCAAGGCTGTCTGGAATGAGAAAGGGGGAAACAAAAAATTGAAAGAAAGTAAAAAAACTAAAGCCGGTGGGGCATTTACCTTCGTCCTCCACTCTCACCTGCCATACGTCCTGTTTCACGGACAGTGGCCCCACGGGACCGACTGGCTATTCGAGGCGGCGGCGGAAACCTACGTCCCGCTGCTCAACGTCTTTAACCGCCTCGTTTCCGAGGGGATTATGCCCAAGGTAACTATCGGGATAACCCCGATATTAGCCGAGCAGCTTGCCTCCCAGATATTCAGGGACAGCTTCACATCGTATCTCGAAGACAAGATCGAGACCTCCAAAAACGACGTCGAGGACTTCGGCAGGAGGGGGGAGCTCGGCCTCAAACATATCGCCGAGGGATGGAGGGTGTTCTACACTGAGATCCTTACGAGCTTCAGGGACAGGTATAAATCCAACATAGTGGGGGAGTTTGCGAGGCTCCAGGATGAGGGGGCGATAGAGATAATCACCTGCGCCGCCACTCACGGCTATCTCCCACTTTTGGGATACGACAGGGCCGTTCGGGCCCAAATTCGATTGGGCGTAGAGAGTTACAAAAAGCATTTCGGGAGGCCCCCCTCCGGCATCTGGCTTCCGGAGTGCGCCTATCGGCCCTCCTACTTCTGGGAGTTCCCGGTGGAGGGGATGGGGCAGGGATACAAGAGGGCGGGCGTCGAGGAGGTCTTGAGCGAGGAGGGGATCGACTACTTCATCATCGACTCCCATCTCCTCGAGGGGGGGAAGGCGATCGGGGCCTACCTCGACCGGTTCGGGGGACTGAGGGAGATATGGGAGCGGTTCGCCTCGGAGTACAAGGAGACAAAGGTGGACGAACCCCGCACCCCCTACGAGCCTTACATGGTCGTATCCCCCGGAGGAGACACTACGGACAAGGGGGCCGCGGTCTTCACCCGGGATCCTAAGACGGCCATAGTCGTCTGGAGCGGAGAGCACGGCTACCCCGGGGACGGCAACTACCTCGACTTTCACAAGAAACACTTCCCAGGCGGAAACCGCTACTGGAAGGTCACCGGCCCGAAGGTGGATCTCGGAGACAAGGAGGTATACAATCCGGACATCATCCCGGAGAGGGTAAAGGAGAACGCCTCCCACTTCGTGAGTCTCGTTAAGGGAACGCTGAAAAATTTCAGGGACAATTTCGGCAGGCCGGGGATAATCACCGCCCCCTACGACACGGAGCTGTTCGGCCACTGGTGGTTCGAGGGGCCGAACTTCATATACCACGTGCTGAGAGAGATCTCGGAAGACCCTGACGTCGGGCTCACGACCCTCTCCGAATACTGCAGCGATCACCCCCCGGAAAAGGCGATCTCCCTTCCGGAGGGGTCTTGGGGCGAGGGGGGATTTCATTGGATATGGTTCAACGACTGGACCCGCTGGACGTGGAAGCATATCTACGAGGCGGAGTGGAAGATGATCGAGCTTGTGGACACCTGCGTTGACACGAAAGACCCGGGCCTGAAAAGGGTTTTGAACCAGATGGGGAGGGAGCTTCTTCTTATGGAGAGCTCCGACTGGCAGTTTCTGATCTCCACATGGGCGGCCAGGGACTACGCGGAGATGCGCTTCTCGGAGCACTTCAACGATTTCAAGAAGCTTTTGAGGATCGCGGAGTTGATAGTCGGAGGCAATGAGCCGACCACCGGGGATTGGGAGCTTCTTGGGGATCTTGAGAAGAAGGACACCCCGTTTCCCGATCTCGACTTCTCCCTATGGGAAGAGAAAAAAGGAGGGGATTAATGCCGGAGCTGAGGAAAGACCCGATAGTGGAGAGGTGGGTAATCATATCCACGGAGCGGGGAAAGAGGCCCATCGACTTTATGGAGGAGAACAACGAGCGAAAGGGGGGATTCTGCCCCTTCGATCCCGGAAACGAGGACAAGACGCCCAGGGAGATCATGGCGTTCAGGGAAGGGGGAACCGCCCCGAACAGTACCGGCTGGTCGCTGAGGGTTGTCCCGAACAAATTCCCGGCGCTGGTCGTGGAGGGAGACCTCGACCGGAGCGGAGACGGCCTCTACGACAAGATGAACGGCGTGGGCGCCCACGAAGTCATCATCGAGACGCCCAACCACGACGAGGACTTGGCCGATATGCCCCTGAACAGGGTCACCGACGTGATGGTCGCCTACAAGGAAAGGATAAGCGACCTGAAGAAGGATTTGCGCTTCCGCTTCGTCATGGTCTTCAAGAACCAGGGGAGCGTCGCGGGGGCGTCCCTGGAGCACTCTCACAGCCAGCTTATCGCGTTGCCGGAGGTGCCCAGCAGGCTGGAGAGGGAGATAGAGGGGGCAAGGCGCTACTACTCCTACAAGGAGCGGTGCATCTTCTGCGACATTGTCTCCCAGGAGCTCTCCCAGAGGGCAAGGCTGGTGTCGGAAAACCCGATATTCGTTGCCATAGCCCCGTACGCGCCCCGCTTCCCCTTCGAGACGTGGATACTGCCGAAGAAACATATGCCCCGCTACGAGGAGGGCGACAGAGAGACGTATGAATCCCTGGCGCAGATAATGTCGGAGACGCTGAGACGGCTCAAAAAATCCCTGAAAGACCCCCCCTTCAACTACATCCTCCACACCTCGCCCTTCAACGACCCCCACACCGGCGACGTGAGCCAAATCTATCACTGGCACATCGAGGTGATGCCGAGGGTGACCAAGGTCGCGGGCTTTGAGTGGGGATCGGGCTTCTACATAAACCCCACACCCCCTGAGGACGCCGCCCGCTTTTTGAGGGAGGTACAGTTATGAAGATAGCTATCGTATCTCCCGAGGCGGTTCCCTTCGCCAAGACGGGCGGCCTTGCGGACGTCGCCGGGGCGCTGCCCGCAGAGCTTTCCGAGATGGGACACGAGGTCAGGCTCATCATACCGAAATACAAGTCCGTCGTTGAAAAGGGATTCGAGTTGAAGAGGGTCAACGGGGAACTGTCAATCCCCCTGGGGGAAAGGACGGAAAAGGGGGGCGTTCTCGAAACGGCCCACAACGGCGTCAAAGTTCTCCTTATCGAGAACGACTGGTTTTTCCTGAGAGACGAGCTCTACCGGGACGCCAAAACTGGGGCCGACTACCTTGACAACGCGTCGAGGTTTGTCTTTTTCTCCCGAAGCGTCCTCGAGGCCTTAAAGCTCACCGATTTTAAGCCGGACATAATCCACGTCAACGACTGGCAGACGGCCCTGATCCCCCTTTATCTGAAAAGCCTGTACAGGGACGACGCCTATTTTAACAAGACATCTTCGGTGCTGACCATCCACAACCTCGGCTATCAGGGACTCTTCTGGCATCACGACATGCCCCTTGTCGGCGTTGGCTGGGAGCACTTCACCCCGGAGGGGATCGAGTTCTACGACAAGATAAACTTCCTAAAGGCGGGGATAGTCTTCGCCGACGTGATAAACACCGTGAGCGAGAGGTACGCCGAAGAGATACAGACGGCGGATGACGGGTTCGGCCTCGACGGCATCTTGAGGAAGAGGGAAAAAGACCTCTTCGGGATCGTAAACGGTATAGACACCGAGGAGTGGAACCCTGAGACGGACAAACTCATCGCCAAAAACTACTCGGCAAAGGACACCTCGGGGAAGGCCGAGAACAAAAAGGTCCTCCTGAACGAATTTTACCTCCCCGAGAAGATGGACACCCCATTGATCGGGATAATCTCCCGGCTGGCCGAGCAAAAGGGCTTCGACATCCTCGCGGAATCGATGCAAGAGCTCATGTCGATGGAGCTTATGATGGTAATCCTCGGCACCGGGGAGAAGAAGTTCCACGAGCTTCTGACCACCCTCGGAAAGAAGTACCCCACAAAGCTGGGCGTTAAGCTTGCCTACGACAACCGCCTGGCCCATCTCATAGAGGCGGGATCAGATATGTTCCTCATGCCATCCCGTTACGAACCGTGCGGACTGAACCAGATGATGAGCATGCGCTACGGCACGGTGCCGGTGGTAAGGGCGACCGGAGGCCTGGATGACACCATCATCGAGTTCAACGAGAAGGACGGGAAGGGAAACGGCGTCAAATTCGCCGACTATGACGCCCCCTCCCTGACGGCCGCCGTAAAGAGGGGGCTTTCCCTCTTCGGGAAGGGCAACCTCTGGGGAAAGATGGTGAAAAACGGCATGGCGGCCGACTTCTCCTGGCGGGCCTCGGCAAAAAAATATGAGAAGCTGTACATGAGGGCGATAAAGAAGACCTCCCTTGCCGATTCGGCAGTATAGAAGGACTTACCTTTAAGAGAAAGGCACCAAGATGACGGACATCCGGTCCCTTAAGATTGCCGGGGCCTTGCAGAGATTTCCCGAGCCCGTTTTTGTCACGGACGGCGAGGGATTCGTCCTGTATATCAATCCCGCATCCGAGAATCTGATCGGATACTCGTCAAGCGAGATCCTGGGACTCCCCCTGTTCAGGTTTGTGTCGGAGGGGGACAAGGGAGTCCTCAAAGATTCTCTTTTAAAGGTCATCTCCGAGGAAGGCCCTTCGACCATTAGCCTCCTCCTTTTAAAGAAGGACGGGGAGGAGCTACGGGTAAGCTTTTCCCTCTCCCCGATATTCGCCGACGAGGGGGAGGAAGAGGGGGAAAGGGCCTGTCTCTTCTTCGCAAAGGGGGTTTCACCCATTACTCTTTCCGCCACGGATAAAAGCCTGTTTGACTTTCTGGTATCCACCCTCAACGCCCTCAAGGAGGGGATAGTCGTCACCGACCTGAAGGGTGTCATCTTATATGCCAATCCGAGGATGGAGTCTATCTTCGCCTCCACGCCCAATGGGCTGTCAGGATTGAACATCAGGGCCTTGCTCGTCTCCGATGGAGGGGATGATCTCTTCTCGAAGATCATAGATAGAGAGAGAGGGGGCGGCTGGGAGGGAGAACTCGTTGCGCTGAAAAGGAGCGGTAAAAAGGTCAACATCAGGATTGCAACCCTAATCGTCAGGGACAACAACGGAAATATATCCTTTATAATATTTCTGATCCACGATATAACAAAAGAGATGGAGATGCGAAATGAGATGATCCACATCAACAAGGAGCTCTCCGTCCTCTATGCAATATCCACCACCCTCTCCGAATCGATAGAGCTCGATGAGCTGCTGAACATAAGCCTTTCCAAGGTGCTGAAAGTTATGGGGATGGATAAGGGGATTGTAAGGATCGCCGATATGGAGAGGGAGGATCTGGCGCTGAAGGCCCACATGGGCATCTCCCCCGAATACATCGAGAGATACGAGCATATGCCCATGGAGGGGAGCGTCTCGGGAAGGGTGGCAAAAACGGGGGTCCCGTATCTGGCAGACAAAGAAACCGACAGCGATCCCGAAAAGGATGTGGCCCTGATGCAGGAGGGGCTTCGCCAGGTTATCATAATACCGCTCCGTTCCAAGGACAGGACTCTGGGCACGATGTCCGTGGGGGGCTACAACCCCCGCACGTCGACCTTTCAGGACATAAAGCTCCTCACCTCCATCGGGAGCCTCTTCGGTGTGGCAATAGAAAACTCCCTCATCTTCGAGAGGGCGGATATGCTCGCAAAGGAGAAGGCGGTCAAGGTCGTTGAGCTGACTCTCCTCTCCGACCTCTCCCACGCCCTCATGACAACAATAGAGCTGGACAGACTACTCTATATCGTCCTTACAACGGTGACCATGGGCGAGAGCTTCGGATTCAACAGGGCCGCCCTCTTTCTCGTAGACGAGAACGAAAAGGCAATCGTGGGAAGGATGGGGGTAGGGCCGATAAGCATGGAAGATGCCGGGAGGATATGGTCGGAGCTGGAGAGGGAAAAATACCAGCTTCAGGAGCTGGTCGAAAGGGGATTTAAGGAGCACGGATCGGCCGATGCGATTCAAAACAGGATCTTGAGGAAGATAAATATACCCCTGAGCCGCAGCGATGACGTAATTGTAAAATCGCTCAAGGGAAACAGGCCGATAATCGTCCGCGACATAGAGAACAATCCCCACGTGGACAAAAGGATGACCAGAATCCTGATGGGGGACAGGGAGTTCGCCTGCGTCCCGATCGTCGCCATGGAAAGACCCCTGGGAGTGCTTCTGGTGGACAACGTCTTTAACAGAAAACCGATTGTCGAGGAGGACGTAAATCTCCTGTGGGCGTTCGCAAACCAGGCGGGACTCGCCATCCAGAACTCGATGATGTACACGAACCAGGCGAAGATCAACCGCGAGCTTAGAGAGGCCCAGGCCAAGCTCCTCCAGCAGGCGAAGCTGGTGGGGCTAGGCGAGATGGCCACGGAGGTAGCCCACGAGATAAGAAACCCTCTCGTCTCCATCGGTGGATTTGCAAGAAAGCTCTCGGAGCAGGCAGGGGAGGACAACAAACTCAAAATGTACAGCGACATTATAGTGAAAGAGGTTTTGAAGCTCGAGCACACCCTTCTGAATATCCTGTCTCTGCCGAAGGACATACCGCCGAGCTTTGAGGAGGTGGACCTGAACTCCATCATCCACGACACACTGAACCTCGTAGAAGACGATCTGATGCCCAGGGGGATCGAGATGGAGATTCACCTCGAGGAATCTCTCCCGATAATCGAGGCGGACGGTGCCCAGATGAGGCAGGTATTTTTGAACCTCTTCTACAACGCGATTCAGGCGATGAGAAACGGGGGGAGCCTCGGCGTTGCCACCTCCGCCGAAGATATCTCCGGCAAAAAATACGTAAAGGTCGTAGTCAGCGACACCGGAGAGGGGGTCCCCGCGGAGATAATAGGAGAGATCTTTAAGCCCTTCTTCACCACGAAGAGCTCCGGCACGGGATTGGGTCTTGCAATAACCCACAAGATCGTCACAAGCCACGGCGGAAATATTGACATTATCAACAAACCCGAGGGCGGCGCGTCCTTCATCGTTGAAATCCCCGTAAGGCGGTCGAGCAGAGGCTGAATATCCTGTCAAAATGAAAACTTAAAAAGGACACATGGAAAAAGGGAACAGACACTACACCGATGAGGAGATAACCGGCTCAAACATCGTATTCCACGACGAGTTCGACGCCGAAATCTACGACTGGAAGTGGGGCAAACAGTACGGGATCGAGGAGATGGAGAGGATCGTCTCCGATTACCGCACATACCTAAAGGGGGAGCTGGGGAGGATCGAGAAATACCTCGACGTCGGATGCGGAACGGGGGCCGCGGTGGCAAACCTCTCCCTCTTTAACAAAATAGGGGAGGCCCACGGCTCCGACATATCGATGGGTATGCTCAAGGTATGCGGGAAAAACGCGGCTGGCGCCGGCGGCAGAGTAAGGCTGACCCTTTCAGACGCCCAGAGGCTCCCATACAAGGACGAGAGCTTCGACTTCATCACCTGCCACGCCATCCTCCACCACGTCCCGCACCCGGAGGCGGTCATGAAAGAGGTCTTCCGGCTTCTGAAACCGGGGGGGAGGGCCCTCGTCTTCGAGCCGACAAGACACGGCACCGAGCTGGTCTTCAAGATAATGCGCTACACCTGGGGCATCCCCTACACGATCAGGGAGCGGCTTAAGGGGAAAAAGCCGATCTGGGTTTTGGAGGAGAAGTACGTGGAGACCCTCGATTCGCCCGTGGATATCACCACGTTTCATCCCAAGGAGCTTCGGAAAATCGTCAGGGATATACCCTTCGCCGAGGCCGATGTCACCACCTACGGTTTTCTTGGGAACCTCATGAAATTCTTCGCCCACTCCTTCAGGAAAATCAGGCCGATAAAGCTCGCCCTTGACTGTATCATAAAAATCCTCTCCCGGCTGGACGAGGGAATCCTGAAGAAGATTGTCCCGGAGACCCTCTACTTTCAGGCCGTGATCTACGTAAAAAAGTAACGAAAATGGAAAAGACCTTCTCGATAACGGATATACTTCGTGCATACTTCTCATCGCTTCCGGAGGGGGTGCGGGCGAAGTTTGCCATAGGAGAAAGGAGCGACCCGGAATCTCTGGCAAAGGGGTGGGAGGGCGCCCTCATAACAGACGGGGAGGATGGAATAATCGAGTCGTTTCGTTACTATAGGGTATTGAGGGAGATAAGCGCCGAGGAGGAGCTTCGCCTCTCCTACAACGACACGGAGGCCGGAATATACCCCTTCGTGGTTAGGTCGATACTTGACATGTTCGACGAAAAGAGAAGGGACGGCCTTTTGAAAGAAGCCGGGTGCAAATCGGCGGACGGCCTTGTCGAATCGATGAAAGAATCGAGGTCTTTGAGAAACTCCTTCAGGCTGACCTTTCTCGAAAACATCGGCGGCCCCGTCCTCTCGTTTCTCTACTCGATGGTCTACTTGATGGGATTCTCGTCCGGGGGGGAGGCCTCGTTTCTGACTAGGGTCTTCCCCACAGTCAGGGGATGGAAGGGCCACATCCTGGACGCCGGAGGTGGGTCGGGATTCGCCGGGCTTATGATCGCAACGAGGGGGAAGACGACCTATATCGATTTTTCACCCTTTAGGGCAAGGCGGGCCGCGGCCGTTTCCGATATGTCGATAAGGAACGAACGATTCTTCAAAGACATCCTCGACCTAATTGACCTCGAATCGGACACCTTCGGCCTGAAGCTTGACAGAAGCCTTATTCCCGATCTGACAGGAGAGATCGAGGGAAACCTCCGCCACGAGTCGGGGGATCTGATCTCTCTGTCGAAACAGCTCGGCCCCTTCGATGGGGCGATAGTGACCGATGTGCTGGAGCACACAACGGACCCCGAAGGCGTTCTCACCGAGGTGGCAAACAGTCTAAGGCCCGGCGCGCCCCTCATACTCACCGTCCCCACGGAGGCGAATGGAATAGGCCAAAGGGCGATGGAGTACCAAAGCGGCCTCACCTTCCCGTTTCTACTGCATATAAGGTTCTTCTCGGATGAAAAAATAGAGAAGATGGCCGAAAAGGCCAGGTTAGAACTGGTCGAGCTCAACCACTTTTCCCACATAAACGACCCCCCTTCGGATCCGATCCCCATGGAGGTAATGGCGCTGTTAAGAAAGAGATGAAATTTTCCAGAATTACGAGAAAATTTCCATTGTCTATAATATTTCATATCGCAATTTATTACATTTTTCGACCATTTTTCCCCCTTGCCTAATACTATTTTCTTGACATAGACAGTCCACTGAAGTGATAATATAGAAGTGGAGTAGTTATATTTTTAGTCAGGAGAACAAAAATGAGAAAAGTGAAATACGTAAATATTGCCGTAATTGCGGCCCTCCTCCTGCCGGCTATCTTCCTTTCGGTAACCGATGTCAGCGCGGGTGAAATTGCAAGCGGATACCTTTATCCGGGGCAATCATCACCCAAGTATAGTTTTCTCGCCCCAACAGGTCGTGAAACTATCACATTTTACGGCCCTCCAGGAGCGACGTTTGGAGTAGAATTAAGAGGACGTGCAGATAATGCATTGGGGAATTATCAACTTATTAATTCTACTTCAATAGTCCTGACAGGCGGAGGACAGTTCTATTTTATTGTATACTCAATAAACGGACAGGGAAACTGGAGCGCGTATTGGTAGAATGTTTATGGGGCATTACGGCAAACAGCCTAACGGCCTAAAAAATGGGGGGTATTTCCCCCCTTTTTTTTCTTCTTTTTTACCCTTTTCAATTCAAGATCACCAAGGATTTTCCCCTTCGAATATACTTACTTCTCCCCGACAATCTTTAAAAACCTTGACATAATTTAAAGTAATTGTTAATATATGCCCGATTATTTGAAAAAGGGGGAGCAAATGAGAAAAAGGAACTTCTTACTTCTTATCATTTTAGCATGTTGCCTTTCGCTTATATACACAAACTCATTCGCCGCGGAGAGGGCCTGGGAAGAGCTCAACGATTCCGAGGTTTCAATAGGCAGAGAGGGAAATGTCGTTACGGTTTCCGGCCGTCTCGAGGGAAAGGGCGACTCGGATACGGTTTACCTTTTGTCTGATTCAAAAATATTTTCCATCGATTTTGAATATCCGCCCCCCGGCACCGATTTTTGGGCAGAACTGTTCTGGGGCAACGGAAGCACTACAAACATTAAGTATCAGCTGAACAGCATAAAATATATTACTCCAGGTTATTTGGGCGGCATGTATCTAAAGATCTACTCGAAAAGGGGCTCGGGCGGATGGTCGTTTAGATACGCGGAGAAAGATAAAAGACTCATCGATTTTACATGGACAATAACGATAGGCAATAAAAGCAAAAATGTGACCGCAACAAAAGTAGAGGTTAAGGTCCCCATATTTAAGACTTTTGAAAAATATCAGGAGGTATTAGAAAGTTCTACAAATATTGCGTACAGAGATATTGGTACAGATAATCTTGGCAACAACTATTACGTTTTTGAAATACTTAATCTCAGGCCAAACAGCTCGGTTGAGATTGCAATGAACTACAAAATTATGCTAAAGGCCGATTATCCCGATCCAATGGTATGTGAAGGAGGGAAAATCTCCGGTTTTTTAAACCCGGAGCCGCTGATAGAATCGAACCATCCTTATATAATCAACCTCGCGAGAGAAATAGTAAAAGACGACATCACGGACTGCGAGAAGGCTGAATCTATATATCGTTACGCTTTGCAGAATATCAGCTATGAATTCCAAACTCCCATGGTTGGGGCGTTAAAGGCCTTAAAAAGCGGAAAGGGGGACTGCAACGAGTTCACAGACGCAATAATCGCCCTCTCAAGGGCGTCTGGAATACCCGCGAGGAAGGGAAACGGCTTCGCCTACTTTGAAGAGAACCACCTTGAATCACACGCCTTCCCGGAAGTCTATTTGCCCGGCCTCGGCTGGTCTGTTGCAGATCCTACTCTATGTTGTTTTGTAAAAAGACCTCCCATTTATTTATACAACTATGTTGGTGAAAACCCATCACTATTTAAACACCCCGATTGGGAAGAGTACACATACAACTGGTGGTTTGATGGTGATATTGAGCCGAACATTTGGGACGAATATAAGGTTGAGGGAAGGGAGCTGGAATAGCGATTATCTACTTCTGAAATAACAATGAAAAAAGGGGCGCATTCAATATAGCCCCTTTTTTTATGGAATCGACCGCCCCGCCGAAGTCGAGGTACCGACGAGGGAGACAAAATCCGCCGGCCCTGTAACAATCACCTCTTGATGTTTCCCTTCAGGGGATTTTCAATATACCCCCACTTTCCGTCAACCATAACTGCGGCGACCCCTTCGGAAAAATCGTAGGCCTTTTCGTAGCGAATGTCGATTATCAACCTTCCAGTCTTGTCTATATAACCCCACCTGTCGATCGCCATGTCATCGGTGAAGCTCTTCATGTCCCCGTCGTCGTCCACGCCGACCCTCGAAAGCCCCTCGGAGAAGTTCAGGGCGAAGTCTATCTCGGCAAACCCCGGCTTCAAAATGAAGTCGCCCGATCTTTCGCCCAACCTTTCGATATATCCCCACCTGCCTCCCATAACCACCACGGCAATCCCATCTTTAAACGGAAAGGCCGTATCGAAGCGGGGCTCGATTGCGATCTTCCCGTCCCTGCCGATGTACCCCCATTTACCCCTTGAGAGAACCGGAGAAACCCCATCGGTGAAGCGCCTCTCCTCCTTCAAAACATTCCCCGCCTTGTCGATAAACAGAGTTTTCCCGTCAATCTCGACTATGGCCGCGCCCTCCGAAAAGGGCCACGCAATATCGAACCTCGGTTCGATTACCACACCACCCTCCCTGTCGATGAATCCCCACCTGCCTATCCCGAGTCCGCCGATGTTGACCGCCGCCAGTCCCTCCGTGAACGACAGGGCCCAGCCGAAGACGGGCTCAATCCTGTATTTCCCCTTTTTGTCGATAAAGCCCCAGATGCCGCCGCTGTTTACCGGCGCCAGCTCCTCGGAGAACCTCCAGGCCAGGTCGTAGGCCGGCTTTATTACGATCTTCCCGTTGTGATCGATATACCCCCATTTGCCGTCAACCTTAACCGACGCCAGCCCCTCGGAAAAGGACATGGCGCTCGTAAACCGGGGTTGAACTGCGAACCTGGGCTCAACGGGGAATTTCTGGCCAATCACCGCAGTTCCGAAACCGGTCGAAACAAGGATGAGCAGAAAAAAGGCCGTTATCTTACGTATCATTTATCAATCCCTCCTCACCACTTCTCCTACCACTTTTCATATTTCCAGGTCTTCTGCATCTCCGGCGGAAGCCCGCCGCCGTACTCCGGGCCTATCTTTCTCACCACCTTTGCGGGGGAGCCGACGGCCAAGGAGTAGTCCGGCACGTCCTTGGTAACGAGGGACCCCGCCCCGATGACGCACGCCTTGCCTATGGTCACCCCCGGCATGATCGTGGCCCGGGTCCCGATCCACGTCCCCCTCTTCACTAGGATCGGCTCGAACCTAATCTTCCCGACCCGGTAGTTCTCATCTCCGATATCGTGGGCAAAAGTGATAAAGTGAACGTTGGAGGAGACTCCCACCCAGTCCTCGAGGGTGGTGTGTTTCAGGGCGATGCATCCCTGTCTTAAGCTTGACGCAAATCCCATGCTCACAGGCCCTTCTATTAAGACTCCCGGCCCGATTACGGCAAGCTCCCCCATTGTCAGGGGGCCGTCAATGAGGTCGAGGACAGCGCCCTCCTCAATTATAGAATCCCTGCTTAAAATCATGTCTTTGTAAGAGCTTGTTAAAACGTCCTTGAAGACATACGATACCCCCTTCCTCCCACCCACCCTGTTTATTATCGTCCCCCTCAGGGCGGCGGCCCAATAGGAGCGGCGGGGGAATATCAGGTGGTTTATCAGTATCTTCATGGGCCACCTCGAAAGCTCCCTGGCGTCGTATTTCAGAGAGTGTTTGTTGAGGTAGGCGGACAATACCTTCTTCTCTCCCATAACTTTTGACCTTTAAAGAGTTTAAAAATAGCTCTCGATCGTATCCCAGAGGGGGCGGATCACCAGAGAGAGCCTCTCCTTGATCACCACGTCCGCCACGTCGTCAAAGGGCGTTGGCTGCGCGTTGATGACAACGAGCCTTCCGCCGCCCCCCAAGCATCCCATGACGATCTCCTTTACGTGATCGACGAGGAGCGACGACCCCATCGTAAGGAGGAGATCAGCGCCCTCGGCAAGCTCCAACCCCCGGTCGTAGTCATCGGTCCGCTCGAAGGCGAAGACTATATTCGGTCCCAATATCCCCCCGCATTTCTGGCAGAGGGGCGGGATATTCAAAAACTCTATCTCGCTCAATATCTGCCCCATCCCGCACTCTTCGCCGCAGCCGAAGCAGTGCCCCCCCTCGAGGTTCCCGTGAATCTCGAAGATCCTTTCGCTCCCCGCCTTTCGATGGAGTCCGTCGGTGTTCTGGGTAATCACCCCGGAGAGAAGCCCCCTTTTCTCCATATCTCTCAAGAAGTAGTGATTTACGTTCGGTCTGCTCGATATCATAGGAAAGAGGAGCGGAAACCAGAAGCGGTAGAACATCTCGATGTAATCGAATTTGCCGTCGGTATAGGCCTCCATCGGCATAAACTGGTAGGCGTGAATCCTCTCCCAGAGAAGGCTCTTCGGGCTCCTGAAGTCGGGAATCCCCGACTCGGTGGAGACCCCGGCGCCGGTCAGGGCGACGGCGCTTTTAGAGAAATACAAAAGCTCCGCCGCCCTCCTTATCTTCTCCATCAATGTCTATCCTCCCTCCCCTGTTACGACCAATTCAATCATCAAAGTCAAAGACAGCACATTTTTGGATTGTATGAAATCGATAACTCATTGTCAAGAACCATCGCCCGATTGAGGGATAGAAGACAGAGGTTTTCATTGACAATCAGTACTTTTTGACCTAAAATTGCCATCAGGGATAAATCTTGGGTAAAAGAGATAAAAGTAGCTATTTTTAACATACGAGATAATGAAGCTGATAATCAATAAGGGAAAGGGATTTCGTTTTTTCGGAAAGCCTAAAAATCCGCCGGGCTTATCAGAAATTCCCCCGATCAAGGGGAGAGGTCGAAGACGGCAGGACCGAAGGGTGGAGTACTTCATTATGTCCTCGATCGTCTTTCACCTCATACTCCTTTTCATCTTCTCCCTCATAACCATAGACCTCACACAGGCAAAGAAGGAGCCCCTCGTCATAGAGTTCAACGATAAGGAGAAGTACGAGTTCAACGATTTTCCCCAAGACAAGGAAACGGACGAAGAGGTGGACACCCACAGGCTCTCCGACAAGAACAGGAAGTTCGAAGAGGAATCCGTAAAGAAGGGGAGCCCCCTCGGCGGGGGGACGCCGAAAACTCCTTCAAAGCCGATAACTCCGTCACCCCCGGTAAATCCCACCCCTCCGAAACCCAAGGCCGAGAAAGAGCCGAAAACCGATGTGGTCTCCCCGAAAAAGGAGATTGCCAAGAAGACGGGAAAGCCGAAGAAGACCGAAGAGGACACAGAAAAAAAATATAGTAACGACAGGCTTACTGCGACCGACCTCTTTCCCGACGACAACACCATCGCCCGCTTGAACAAGCCCCCCGGCACAACTTCTCCGGGGATAAAGGAGGAGGAGGACGTCTCCTTAAACACGAGGGAGTTCAAATACTACGGCTATTTTCACCATATAAAAACGCAGATAGAGATGGCGTGGGACTACCCCCTCGAGGCGCAGAAAAATCAGTGGGGCGGGCTCCTCTCCGTCATTTTTACGGTGGAGAAGGACGGGAGGGTTTCCCGGGTTATTCTTATATCTTCCTCCGGCCACGAAGTCCTGGACGACGCCGCAATCGATGCGATAAACTTCGCCTCGCCCTTTAATCCAATTCCGGAGTCGATCGGTGTGGAAAGGCTCAATATAACCGCCAGTTTCGAGTACATCAACTCCATTTTCGGCGTCAGATAATACCCCTGCATGAAAAAATTCGTTGATTATAGTAAAAAAATTTAGTATAAGAGTCTGTCAATTATTTAATTAATCTAAATGAGGTGTAGCGATGGAGTTCCTATCAGGCCCCGAAATCATCAAGTTCATTCAGCAGTTTGCAAACCCGGCATTAGTTATTTTTTTCAAGGCGATAACCTTTTTGGGCAATGAAAATTTTTATCTTTTAGCGATTCCCTTAACGTATTGGTGTATCGATAAGAAATTCGGCGTGAAGCTCGGCATCGTCTTTCTGCTGAGCGCCTATATAAACAACTTCCTTAAATACATATTTCAGACACCACGCCCAGCCATTTCCGACGGCGTGAAAATCCTGATAGAGGAAATGAACTATGCGTTCCCCAGCGGACACGCCCAGGGCGCCGTGGTGTTCTGGGGGGCGGTCGCCTGGGAGCTGAAAAAGACGTGGCTGACCATCGTTGCGATTATCTTGATGATTCTAATAGGGATCTCCCGTCCCTTCCTCGGAGTGCACTGGCCCATCGATGTCCTGGGGGGTTGGCTCATCGGCGCGATAATTATCGGCGTCTACATCCTTTACGACGCCAAGGTCTCCAAGAGGGAATACAACATCAAACTGGTTCCCAAGATCATACTGATTCTCATAAGCGGCGCCTTTTTTTACTTCCTGAGCCCGGAGTCGTCGTTAATGGTCGGAACATACGTGGGACTCGCCATAGGGTATTTTCTTGAGAAGGAATACATCAATTTTACGCCCCGCTCAGTCTGGTGGTATCAAGTCCTGAAGATACTCGTCGGGGTTGCCGGCGTGGTGATTATCAAGATATTCGTCAAAAAGCTTTTCGCCCTTATGCCCGGGGAGTTGGACATCTACACCGCCGTCCGTTACGCCCTCATAGGCTTCTGGATTGCGTTTGTGGTCCCGGCGATGTTTCGCGGAAGGAAGGGATAGGAATATACTTTAACGTTTTTCCATTGAGGGGAATGCGATTTGTCAAAAAAAGATGAGGTCTTCGTCCACGATTCCGCCTTCGTAGACGACGGCGCGGAGATAGGCGAAGGCACCAGCGTCTGGCATTTCACCCACATCCGGGAAGGGGCGAAGATCGGGGAGAGATGCAACATCGGCCAGAATGTCTACGTAGGCCAGGGGGTGAAGATAGGAAACGGGGTGAAGATTCAGAACAACGTCTCGGTATACGAGGGGGTGGAGGTGGGTGACTACGTCTTTCTCGGACCCTCCGCCGTTCTCACGAACGTCTTCAATCCGAGGAGCGAATTTCCGAGGAAGGACGAATACAGGAAGACGATCATAAAGGACGGGGCAACCGTAGGCGCCAACGCCACGATAGTATGCGGGGTGACGCTTGGCAGGTCGTGCTTCATCGGGGCCGGAGCGGTTGTGACCAGGGACGTCGGAGACTTCTCCCTTGTTTACGGAACCCCGGCGAGGCACATGGGGTGGATCTGTGCCTGCGGGGTGAATATCGAATTTGGAGGCGAGGACAAAACATCATGTCCCGCCTGCGGCAGGAACTACATCAAGAGTGAGAGCGGCGTAAGCCCAGCATATAGAGGAGAAAACGAGAAAAAATGAAGGTTCCACTGTTGGATCTAAAGGCCCAGTACGCCGCGATAAGGGGCGAGATAAAAGAGGCGGTTGAAGGGGTGTTGGAGTCCCAGTACTTCATCCTTGGGCCGGAGGTGGAGGCGCTGGAGGGGGAGGTCGCCCGATACGTGGGGGCGGACTTCGCCGTGGGCGTGGCCTCGGGAAGCGACGCCATCCTGGTGGCGCTGATGGCCCTTAAAATAGGCAGCATGAGCGGGGGAGAGGCCACAGACGCCGTCGTCACGACCCCGTACTCCTTTTTCGCCACGGCGGGCTCCATTACGAGAGTAGGCGCCGTCCCGATCTTCATCGACATCGATCCGGCCACCTTCAACATCGACCCGGAAAAGCTTAAATCTTTTCTCTCTGGGCTAAAATCGAGCGGGGACTCCCTGAAGACGAAGGACGGCTTGAAAATTAAGGCGATAATGCCGGTCCATCTCTACGGCCAGACGGCCGACATGGACCCGATTCTGGAGCTGGCCGTAAAATACGGCCTCTCGGTAGTCGAGGACGCGGCCCAGGCCATCGGCTCAAAATACAAGGGGAGGGGCGCCGGCTCGATGGGCGACTTCGGCTGCTTCTCATTCTTCCCATCGAAGAACCTTGGGGGCTACGGGGACGGCGGTATGCTGACCACAAACAACGCAGACCTTGCAGAGCGGGCCAGGATACTGAGAAATCACGGGAGCAAGCCGAAGTATTACCACAAGATCGTGGGATTGAACAGCCGCCTGGACGCCCTCCAGGGAGCCATATTGAGGGTAAAGCTTAAGCATCTGGACAAATGGTCGGAGGGGAGGAGAAAAAACGCCGACATATACAGGGAGCTCATCACATCCTCGGGCATTGCGGCCGGAAAAAATCCGGTCGTTACCCTGCCGGTCGAGGTCGACGGCTACCACCATATCTATAACCAGTTCGTCATCACGGTTGAGGATAGGGACGGGCTGAGGGCGTGCCTCGCAGATAACGGCATAGGCACGGAGATATACTACCCCCTGCCGTTGCACATCCAGGAGTGCTACAAAGACCTCGGCTACAGCAAGGGGGACTTTCCGGAGTCCGAGAGGGGAGCCCTGACGAGCCTCGCCCTCCCGGTATATCCCGAGCTTACCCGTAAGATGATCGATTACGTGGTGGATACGATCGCGGAGTTTTATAAGTAGAATATTTATGAGGGCTGCCTCCCCGATTTCGGGGAGGAGAAGGGGAAAAGGGGGTTTAGGGAGTTGAGAAGTAATGAGGTGGGAGGGGGAGAAGGAGAGGGGGATGGGGGGAGAGGGTCTTTCGGCACAAGGTGAAGACGTTCAATATCGGTCGTCGTCCTTCGTTTTCCAAGACGGGGGGATCAAAGATGACCGTTTTCACACTCAGCCACGGCCCCGAAAGGGCACGGCGCCGCCGCTTTTTAAAAAGAAAGTTTGAGGAACAACCTTTGATTGCGGTAGTCGACTACGGAATGGGAAACCTGAGGAGCGTAAGCAAGGCGTTGGAGCGCCTCGGCCAGGACGTCGTGGTGACGTCCGATCCCGCTCTGATCGACGACGCCGCGGGGATGGTGCTGCCGGGCGTGGGCGCCTTTCCCGACTGCATGAGAAATCTCGTGGACAAGGGCCTCGCCGATCCGGTCGTCGACTTCATCAAAGGAGGCAGGCCCTTCTTCGGGATCTGTCTCGGGCTTCAGCTCCTGTTCACCGAGGGTTACGAATTCGGCCGTCACGACGGTCTGGGGATAATTCCGGGAAGGGTGGTCCGCTTCGAGGGAAAGGAGTTTTCTGGAGATAACAAGCTCAAGGTCCCCCACATGGGTTGGAACCAGGTCAATTGGAAGAAAAGAGAGGGGGCATTCACCCCCTTCGACACATTAGTGAACGGCGATTACTTTTACTTCGTCCACTCCTATTACGTTGTCCCGGAAGACGATAAATATACGGCAGGCACGACCGATTACGGGGTTGAGTTCGTCTCTGCGGTCGGCCGGGAAAATATCTTTGCCACCCAGTTCCACCCGGAGAAGAGCCAGGAGAAGGGGCTCGAAATCTTGAAGGCCTTCGGGGAGTACGTGAACAGATGGGAATCGTAGTAATACCGGCGGTGGACATGATGGGGGGAAGGGCCGTCCGGCTTTCCCAGGGCGACTTCAACAAGGAGACCCGCTACTTTGAAGACTCCTTCGACGCCGCCAGGAACTGGGTGGAGTGCGGGGCAAAAAGGCTCCACCTGGTCGATCTCGACGCCGCGAAAAAAGGCGCCCCGGCCCATATGGATACGGTCGCAAGGATCGTAAGGGAGCTTCGTGTCCCGGTGGAGATCGGCGGCGGGATAAGATCGATGGACATAGTCGAGAAATACCTCGGGATTGGAGTCGGCTGGGTCATCGTAGGAACGGCCGCGGTGGACGACCGCGATTTCGTCCTTACGGCGGCCTCCCGCTTCCCCGATAGGATCATCCTCGGAATAGACGCCAGGGACGGACTCGTCAAAACTAAGGGGTGGACCGAGGGGACCGCGCTCACGGCGGTGGAACTCGCCCGCTCATACATAAACACCGGGATAGCGGCGGTGATCTACACAGACATCGCAAAGGACGGGGTCGGGGGCGGGGTCGATATCGAGGGGACGAGAAGGCTCGCGGTTGACGGGAAAATCCCCACAATCGCCTCGGGGGGGATAAAGTACATAGACGACATCAGGGCGGTCATCCCCCTCGAAAAGGACGGCGTTATCGGGGTCATCGCAGGGAGGTCCCTCTACGAGGGCACCCTCGACCTCGCCGAGGCCATCCGGGAGGCGGATGGGAAGAAAGCAACGGCGGGCGGTTAAAACCGCGGCGTTAAGTGAAAAAGCTTCCCTATTTTTCGCCGCAACTTTACTGTAACGCACGGTTGTAAAAGAGTTCGGAAGATATTATTATTCGGAGCATAAAGCCTTTTAGATGCTGGCAAAGAGAATCATTCCATGCCTTGACGTAAAGGACGGGCGCGTTGTAAAGGGCATAAATTTTATCGACCTCACCGACGCGGGCGACCCGGTGGAGAACGCCTCCATCTACGACGGCGAGGGGGCGGACGAGCTGACGTTTCTGGACATTACGGCCTCCTCGGACAAGAGGGACATCATCATCGACGTGGTGAGGCGGACGGCCGAGCAGGTGTTCATGCCCCTTACCGTCGGCGGGGGGATAAGGACTCTGGAGGACATCCGGGGGCTTCTGAACGCCGGGGCGGACAAGGTATCCATCAACACCGCGGCGGTGAAAAACCCCGAGTTCGTCCGAGACGCCGCAAAGCGCTTCGGCTCCCAGTGCATCGTAGTGGCCGTCGACGCGAAGAGGAGAAAGACGGGCGACTGGGGCGTCAAGATAAAGGAGAGCACGAGGAGGATACCCGGGAAGGAGGGCGATGACGACCTCACATGGGAAGTGGTGACCCACGGGGGAAGGGAGGTCACGGGGATAGACGCGATTAAGTGGGTAATCAGGATGGAGGAGATGGGCGCAGGCGAGATCATGCTAACCAGCATGGACTTCGACGGCACGAAGGAGGGATACGATCTCGCCCTGACGAAGAAAGTCTCTGACTCTGTGACGATCCCGATAATCGCCTCGGGGGGGGTGGGAAACCTGGAGCACATCTACGAGGGCTTCACGAAGACCGGGGCGGATGCCGCCCTGGCGGCCTCCATTTTTCACTTCAGGGAGTACTCCATAAGGGAGGCCAAGGAGTACCTGAGGGACCGCGGTGTGCCGGTAAGGCTCTGACAGAATCTGCACCAAGGCCCTTATCAGCAGGGGGAGGGACAGAGGGGACTTCGACAAAAGGTCAATTGATTGGGAGCGGATATATCGTGAGGATATTGTGACGTGAGTAAATTGTGAATATTACGGCGGGGGAACTCAAGGGGAGAAAGCTCTTCACCCCGAAGGATAGGTCGGTCAGGCCCACCGGGGCCAGAGTAAGGGAGGCCCTCTTTTCGATCATCGGAGATGCGGTCACCGATGCCCTGGTTCTTGACCTCTTCTCCGGTGCGGGTACCATCGGGATCGAGGCGTTGAGCCGGGGGGCGGATCGCTGCACCTTCGTTGATAAAAGCGAAAAGGCCCTCGAAGTCCTTAAAAGGAACATCAGAGAATTGGGAATCAGGGAAAGGACGTCCATTATCCCCCTTGATGCCGCAAAGGCGATAAAAATGGTCAAAAGGAACGGCGAAAAATTCGACATAGTCTTTTTGGACCCCCCCTATCGGCAATTCAACCAGACTCAAGAGCTCATCCTCTCCATCTCCTCCGAAGATATAGTAAATCAGTCGGGGATTCTTATCTGGGAGCACGATTCAAAGAGGTCTCCGGAAGACCTCTACGGATCTTTAAAAAGGGAAAATACGAAGCGTTACGGTGATACAAGTATATCCTTTTTTTCCAAACAAGTGAGGTAAAAAATGCCCAGTCTCGCTGTTCTCGCAGGCACCTTCGACCCAATCACGATGGGTCACGTCGATTTGGCCGAAAGGGCCCTGACGGTCTTTGATAAGGTAATTATGGCCATCGGGATAAATCCCTACAAAGAGACCCTTTTTACGGTAAAAGAAAGGATCGAGATGATAAAGGAAGCGCTCAAGGACTACGACGATTCCGTCGTGGTAGATTCCTTTGAGGGGCTCCTCGTCGATTACGCCGAAAAGGTAAACGCCAGGGCGATCATCCGGGGGCTTCGGGCGGTGTCCGACTTCGAGTTCGAGCTTCAGCTTGCCCTGATGAACCGCAAATTGAACCGCAACATCGAGACATTCTTTTTGATGACCGGGTACAGATACCTGTACGTCAGCTCCAACATCATCAAAGCCGCCGCCATAGCAGGGGGGCCCGTCACCGATCTGGTGCCCAAATGTGTGGAAAGAAAGTTGATGGAGAAATACTCAAAGGCATACGAAAGCAGGAGAAAATAGTATGAAGAAAAAGCTTTCCGACAGGGCCTTGGGGCTCGCCCCCTCCGCGACCTTGGCGATCTCGGCGAAGGCCAAGGAGCTCAAGGCGAAGGGTGAGGACGTAATCGGCTTCGGCGCCGGGGAGCCCGATTTTGACACGCCGGCAAACATAAAGGAGGCGGCGATCCGGGCGATAAACGACGGCAAGACCGGTTATACAGATGTCGGGGGAATCATTGAGCTCAAAAAGGCGATAGTGGAAAAATTCAAGAGAGACGCCGGCCTGACCTACGAGCCGTCGGAGATAGTCGTCTCCTGCGGGGGAAAACACTCTTTGTTCAACCTCTGCCTGGCGTTTTTCGAGCCAGGGGACGAGGTGATCATACCCGCGCCCTACTGGGTTTCCTACCCGCCCATGGTGGAGCTCTCCGGGGCCAAGCCGGTAATCATATATGCAGGGGTGGA
The DNA here is from genome assembly GCA_016929395.1 of Candidatus Zymogenus saltonus. NCBI lineage: Bacteria > Deltaproteobacteria > Candidatus Zymogeniales > Candidatus Zymogenaceae > Candidatus Zymogenus > Candidatus Zymogenus saltonus. The sequence goes on along the minus strand of JAFGIX010000046.1, from coordinate 42,691 downwards.
AAAGGACTTCAAGATAACGGTCGGCGACCTCAAAAAGGCGGTCACGAAGAAGACTAAGGCGATTATCTTCAACTCCCCCTCAAACCCCACTGGAGCCGGGTACACAAAAGAGGAGATAGAAAAGATAGCCGAGTTCGCCGTTGAAAACGAGATCTATGTGATTTCCGACGAGATATACGAAAAGCTGATCTACGGGGGATTCGAGCACGTGAGCATCGCCTCTTTGGGAAACGAGATAAAGGATCTCACAATAGTCGTAAACGGCATCTCCAAGACCTACGCCACCACCGGGTGGCGCATCGGCTACACCGCCGGCCCCAAGGAGCTGGTCTCCGCAATGACCAGAATCCAAAGCCAGAGCACATCGAATCCGACCACGATCTCCCAGTGGGCGGCGATCGAGGCCCTCTCGGGCCCCCAGGACGAGGTTGAAAAGATGAGGAGCACCTTCGAGGAGCGCCGCTCCATCATGATCGAGGGGCTGAACGAGATCGAGGGGGTGCGCTGCAACTGGCCTCAGGGGGCGTTCTACGCCTTTCCGGATGTCTCCGGTCTGTACGGGAAATCCCATTCCGGCGGAAAAATCGGCGGGTCATTGGATTTCGCCTCCTACCTCCTCTCGGAGGTGAAGGTGGCCCTGGTCCCCGGGGCGCCCTTCGGAGACGACAACTGCATCCGCCTCTCCTACGCCTCTTCCATCGAGGATATAATGGGTGGCATGAAGAGGATCAAGGAGGCGGTGTCGAGGCTTTCCTGATCCCCAAATTTCGACCGATCGACCTTCGTGGAGCCGGGTCAATATCTGTTGGATTGGAATTTTGAAATTGATTGGTTCTAATTGATCGACATTTAGGCTGTTTTATCTGGGGGGGGCGGCGAATTTTCACCTTATGGAGACGGGACGTTAAACACCGCGCGGCCTCACTCGGCTTTAAAAATCGAACGACCGGGAGCGCATAAAGACTTTCACCTCATAGGAGCCGACGGTTAAACGCCCGACATGACACTGCTTTTTTGTAAACCTGAACAGTGCCGGTTGCGGGATGCCGACCACGGATGCGGTTAGTGATGAGTCGGCTATGGATTAGAAAAGCCATCGAAAAATCGTCACGACAAAAAGGGAAGGGTCTCGAAAGATTTTTTAGAATCCAATCACAACCGATACCGTTTATTGAAAAAGCTTCCGTTTAGTCTCAACGACAAACCCACCTTTTTTGTCCCGCTTTGAGAACATCCATCGAGCGTCGATAATTAGATAATTACAAAGGCTCCCCGGTGACCCTCACTCCTCGCCGAAAACCAGCGCCTCGTAGGTGTAGATCTCCGTCTTCTTGTCCTCCCACGCATCCCTGTCAAGCCCGGCCTTGATACAGGTCTGCTCCAAAAACGTGTCCCTGTCCCAACCCCGCTCCGAGGCGACCTGGGGCAGAAGGGTTCCCCGACTCAATCCCCTGATGATATACAAACCGTGCCTCCCCACCTCTATCTCCGATACGTCCCTGATCCTCTTTAGGGGGCTCAAAACGGATATCTCGATATCGAGATCTTCCACCTCATCGGGGGTGACCTTGCTGAAGCGAAAATCGCTTATGGAGGCGGCCCTTGCCATTCTTTCCACCGTTTCGAAGAGCGGCCCCTCCGCCTCGAACCTCCCGATACACCCCCTGAGCTTTCCTTTTTTATGGAGGGAGACGAACGCCCCCGCCTCCATCTTTAGATTCTCTTCGGTTATTTTTGTTCCCGAAGCCTCTTTTGAATCGGCCTTTTCCTTTTTTGACCCGGAGGCGGCATTTTTGACACTCTCTCTCGCAATCCGAAGCAGCTTTACCTTTTCCTCTTCAGTCAAGCTTATCTCAACCATAAAGACCTCCCCGCAAACTACCTTGTTAAATCTCCTTGCTCCGACCTCTCAATTACAGCGGATCGATATTGTCCGGCCTTTCAACCGCCACTATCCCCAGCTCATCCGAAAGCTCTTCGATAACACCGTCCACCACTCCCTCAAAACCGGGGGCTATCATAATCTCCAGAATCATCCCTTCCCTGTCCACGGTCCTAACGGCCGCCGCCCCATCATAAGACTCAATGATATATTTTAATAGGGCGATCCCGTCCCTTCGTATTTTATAATATTTTTCCGTTGTTTCCAATATCTTTTGAAGCCCCCGTATAAATTCGCGCCCCTATCGGTCTATTTCCTGTCCTCCTTTCTCCTGTTCCTCTGTTTGGAGCTCACCTCAAGGATCGTAATGAGCAGAAATATCAGAAGCGTCTGAACGACCAGGACGAACGCAACGATGAAATCGGCGTTTCTCAGGGCGATAGTCCCCAGGCCGAAGACCACATTTATCAGAACTATAAAGACAACGGCGAGCTTCCTGTCCCCTATCTGGGCCGCGATCCTGTGGTGGATATGATCCCTTCCCACAAAGGAGAGGAGCTCCTTGAAGCTCTTCACCTGCTTCTTTAATATCCTGGCGACGTTCGTATAGACTATGTCGTATATGAGAACGCCGAAGATTATAAGGGGAGTGGAAAACGAAACGAGGGGATTGTTTTCGGACCACTCCCCCAGGACAGCCAGCGACGCCAGCACGAATCCGAGAAAGGAGCTTCCGGCATCGCCCAAAAATATCCTCGCACTCTTCTTCGGGATGAAGTTGAAGGGAATAAAGCCGAGCACGCCGCCCAAAAGGGCGACCGAGAGCCATCCCAGGTCGGGCTGATCCGTCTGGAATGCGATCACCCCAAGGAAAAAGGAGATGACTATCGTTATCCCCCCGCATAGGCCGTCGAGGCCGTCAATAAAGTTCATGGCGTTTGTTATCCCGACGATCCAGATAAACGTCAGAATGCAGTTCAGCACATTCCCCAGAGGTGTCGGAGGAAAAAGCTTCAGGACAACCCCAGCCACGGCCACAATGCCGAAGGCGGCCGCCTGCAATAGCAGCCTGATCCACTCCTTGACCCCGAAAATATCTTCCAGGATTCCGACGACAAGGATTATCAGCGAGGCCGCCATAACCGAAATGAGCGCCGGGCTGATGACACCGTTTATTATAAGGGAGACGATAAAGGCGACGGCTATGGGAACTCCCCCCAAAATTGGGGTGGCTGCTTCGTGATCCTTCCTGCCCCCTGGAACATCCATGTAGTTTCTGTGTTTGGATATCTTAATGAAAGCCGGCATAAGCATATAGGAAGTGGCGCATGAAAAGAGGAGTATCCATATCCACCGCTCTCCTATTTCGACAAAAAACCTGAAAACGGGGGGGAGAAGAAGAACTATAAAGTACAAAAGGGATAAGAACCAAAAAAGCTCTATCTCCCTTATTTTTTTCTTCAGAGCCATATTTCTATAAATTCCTTTCTTATCAGACTTTCGATGGTCTTACCTCGGCCATCACGTCGACTACGGCCCAGGCAATCATCTCAATCTCGCCGTCGGTCAATGCGGGATATATGGGGATCGAGACGTCCTCATCGAAGGCCCACTTCGTCCCCGGGAGCTCCTCGTCCCCTGTGTATTCATACAGGGGCTTGAAGACGGGCCTCCTCGCTCCTATCCCCCTTTTATTGAGCCCCTTTATTACCTTATCGACCGCCCCCCTTACCTTTACGATAAAGCGGAAATTTATGTCGTCCCCAACAGGAGCCTTTCGGGGCATCGGAATCGAGGCCCTCTCGAACTCCCCACTGTAGTAGGCTGTTATCTCCCTCCTCCTCGAGATGAAGGCATCGAGCCTCTTAAGCTGGCTCCTTCCGAGCGCCGCCTGAAACTCGGTCATCGCGTAGTTGAACCTCACCCCGTCCTCCTCCCTCTCGTCGTATCTGACGAGGTCTCGAATCCTGTACGCGATCTCCTCGCTTTCCGAGCAGACCATCCCCCCCCGGCCGGTGGTCATCACCTTCGTGGCGTAAAAGGAGAAGACCGACAGGTCGCCGAAGGTTCCCAAGGGATTCCCCTTCAGCGCGCCCCCCGTCGCCTGGGCGCAGTCCTCGATTACGGGTGGGCCGAGAGACTTGATCTCGTCCACCGGGGCCGATCTCCCGAAAGGGTGGACGGCTATAATAATCGTCCTACCCCCCCTCTCATCCTTAATCGACTCAAGGGCCTCGGCAAACTCTCTCTCGCCGGCAATCCCGGTATCGGGATCTACATCGGCGAGGACCGGCGCCGCGCCCACGTATCTCACGGCGTTTAAGGGCGCCGCGCACAAGTAGGCGGGGAGTATCACCCTGTCGTTTACCCCGACCTTAAGCGCCAGAAGCGCCAGGTGGATTGCGGCGGTCCCGGAATCGACCGAGACGGCGCCTTCGGGGGATATCCCGATCCTCTTTTCAAACGCCCTCTCGAAGGCTCCCCTCTCATCGCCCACGGTCAACATCCCCGACCTGATCACCTCGGCCGCCCTTAAGGCGTCTTCCTCGTCTATGGACGGCCGGGAGTGGGGGATAATCCCCTTGCCCTTCCCGCCCTTATTTATCGATCCAATCGACATTTTAATATCAACTTCAGACGTTAATGGCCAAGCGCTGGGGCATGAAGGCCTCGGCGTATTTCATCTTCGCCTGTATCCCGCGAAAATTCGCCAGGGAGCGGGCGATCTCCAAAATCGAGATCCCCTCCACGTTGGTCTTCATTATCTGGGACTTATGGGCCATGAGCGCCTGCATCTTTACGTCCATAAATTTTTCGATGTCCACGAAAACGGTCGGCGAAAAATTCTGGGTCGAGGGAACCTCGTAATATAGGACGTTCCTTATGTGTCTCGCGGAGGAATTCAGCGCCATGGCGAGCTCCCTGTGATCCTGATGGGTGTCCTCGTGGTAGTTCACCAATACCATATCAGGATTAACCTCGATGATTACGTCCTCCACCGCCTTTATCAGGTCCTTTTGCGGTGGAAGGGCGGTGTCCTCGAATTCCCCCCAGAAGATCTTCTTGGCCAATACGGTATACTGGGCATCCTTCTGCTCCTTCGCCCTAACCTTTCCGACGCCGCCCCTCTCTCCCTTCGTCAATATCATATAATATATAACATGGCCCTTCCTCGCGTACTTCGCGAGGGTTCCGGCACAGCCGAACTCTATGTCGTCCGGATGCGCCCCCAACGCCAGTATGTTCATGTTCATGTATTCCCCCGAATGTAATCAAGACTCGATTTGCCCGCATTGAATATAAGGTCCACAACAGAAAGATACGGCACAAACTCTCCGAAGAGCTGGGGATAGGCGGGATGCTTGAAATCCTGAAAGACGACCTCTATCCCGGAGTCGGCGTAAATATCAGTATCCATATACTCCCTCCCCCCCGCGCCGGCGAGGTAGGTGTCCGCGCCGAGCTCCTTGACGATCTGAACGAGACGCCCGTCCCTCTCTTCCGGAAAATCCCCCAGCTCCGAAGCGGTGTAAAATTCCGTTTCGATCTTGAGGATCGAGGCGATAAGCCTCACAGTCTCCATGTTGAGGGATGAGAGCCCCTCCCAGGGCCTCGAGAGGAGCTCTTCAAAGGCCCCGAAATACTCGCCGAAAAAGGGGGCCTTTCCATAGCAGGAGAGCACGGCCATGACATGCTTTTTTTGCCATTTGTCGGTATTGTTGATCGCGACCTCGCTGATCCTCTGCCCGTGCCTTTGAAAGACCGGCACGGTAAGCCACTGGGCGCCGCCCGTTCCCTTTATCCTGTTCCTGTTTTGAAACTCGTTCTTCTTGAACTGTACAGTATCGAGAAATACAAAGGCGTCGGCCCTGTCGATCTTGTCGAAGTACCCGAGCCAGGGCAGATACTGCGGCTGGTGAATGGCGACTATCATTCGACCCCCTCGACGATACCCCTTCCCCTTCCCCCGCCTCTGTCATATCCCGATTTTATCAATCTCAATTTATCCTTCCTCCATCAACTCCCTGTAGAGGGCCTCGGTGTTCTTGACCATGCTCTTGATGTCGAAGAGCGACTCCGCCCTGACCCTCCCGGCTCTTCCCATCCTTTCCGCCCTCTCCTTATCCCGGAGGATACCGACACAGGCCTTGGCCAGATCAACGGGGCTCGATGGGGGGACGAGCATCCCGGTAACGCCGTCTTCGACCACTTCCACTATCCCCCCCACGCGGGAAGCCACCACCGGAAGAGAGAGGGCCATCGCCTCCACTATGCTCATCCCCAGCCCCTCGTTGAGCGATGGCATTACCATAAGGTCGCTGGCGGAGAGGAGCCGGGAAACGTCGTCGCGAAAGCCCGGAAACGTAAAATTTCCCCCGACTTCCAGCGCCCTTGCCTTTTCCGTTAACTCCACCTTCAGCGGCCCCTCCCCCACCATCAGGAAGCGAACCGCCCTCGGGGCCATGCCGGAGATGATCTTTTGGGACGCCTTGACGACGGTGTCGTAACCCTTGATCGGCACCATCCTCCCCACGCAGACAATTACAAGGTCTTTATCCCCAAATCCGAGCTCATTGCGAACCCCCCTTCGGTCCGCCGCGCTCCCAAAGGCCTCCAAGTCGATGCCGTTATATATCGTCCTGTATCTGTCTTCGGTGCCTATGCCTCTCTCGAGAAACTCGCGCCTCCCCGCATCCGAGAGGGTAACGATCCTCTGACACCATCCGGCCGCAATCCTCTCCATCAACGTGTAGAACTCGGCCTCCCACCGGGGGAAGTAGCCGGTAAAGATGTTCCCGTGGGGGGAGTATATCACCCTCCGGTGGCCGGCAAGCCTCCCCGCCAGCCTCCCCAAGAAGCCCGCCTTCGATGTATGCGTATGTATAATATCATACCTGTTTTTCCTCATCAAAGCAACCAGCGAGAGGAGACTCAGGACGTCCTTGACCGGGCTTACCTCCCTCGTAAACGTCCTGATTTCGCAAACGTCGATCCCGAGGGCCCTCCCGCAGCCCAGCAGGTCGCTTCCCATAGGGCCCGCCGCCGCCGCAAGGGACTGATCGAACTCCCGGCCGTCAATCCCGTCAAGGAGCGAGAGTAGCGCCCTCGGCGCGCCCCCCTCCTCCATACGCGTGATTACGTGAAGAACCTTTATCCTTCCCCCGTTCTCATTGACTATTCCCCCCATTGCCGTCCGTTCCTCCAATTCTGCACAGCCCGAATTTGTATCAACTAAAATCGATACAGCTCCGTGCATCGATCGCACACGTCAAACCGCCCCCTCTCCTTTACGCGTCTCCTGAAGCGCCTGTAGAGGTGGTCGTTCCAGATCTCGGCGAAGGGGCGCTCCCTGATGTTTCCGATCTTAACCCCCAGGGAGAGACACGGCCGCACGGTGCCGTCCGGGAAGATGTAGGCCACCATCCACGGGCTCTTGCACCTCCCCGAGTAGCTCCTCGGGGAGAAGGTGAAGTTCGTGTAGTAGACCTCGATCTCGTCGTCGGTCAGGTTCGGGTAGACCGTCGCCCCCATCGACTTAGCCTCATTTAGCTTTTCCCTGAGCAGTTTCGTGTCTATGGCCGGAAGCCTGCCCAGTACGAAGCCCGCCCAGTCGTGACTCTCGCAGCCGTACTGCTCCCTCATCTCCATGTTGTGGCTTTTGAGCCTTCCGCCGTCTATAAATATGAGGTGGTGAAAGGTCACCTCCCTCGCCCCGAGGGAGCGGGCACTCTTAACGGTCTCTGGGATTGCGAGGTAGTTGAAGTCGAAGATCGTGCTGTTTACGTTGACCACGGGACGTGTCGTCTTGAGGCGCCTCTTCTCCTCGTCCAGGATCAAAAATCCCTCCTTCGCGTCATCGAAGACCCCCTTCCTCCCCCTAACCATGTCGTGCACATCGGGGGGGCCGTCAAGGGAAAAAATGATCTCGTCCAGTTTTGCGCGCACGAGGTCTTTTGCGTATTTTTTAAGGAGCGTCGCATTAGTGATGATGTTCAACCGCATCCCGTTTTTCTTTATCCGCTCGATGACCTCGATAATCCCACTGTAGAGAAGCGGCTCCCCGCCGAAAAGAGTGATCGCCGGAGGAAATGCGTATGCCCGCTTGAGATGATCGACGAGCACGCCCACCTCTTTAACGTCAAGCTCCTCCCTCAAGACCTCTGGCGTATAAAACTTCGATGAGCCGGTCTCTCCCCACTGGCCGCACATCTTGCAGCGGAGGTTGCACCTGTAGGTCAAGAGAAGGGAGACAGTCTCCGGCGGGGCGCTCCTTCCCCGAAAGAGGAAGTAGCTGAGGCCGGAGCGGGACCTTTGAATGAGGGCCTTCAGGGCATATCCCGGAAATTCCTTAGCCTTTTTGAGCGCCCTTCCGATGTTTCTTATCGGGATCATTTTACCTCTTGCTTCTTCTCTTTAAGGTAATCCTCCCGGTCGACATCGTGGGGGTAATAGTAGTCCGGCTCTCCCACGCTTGAGAGCTTCTCGCATATAATGGGTATCAAGAGCCCTAAAACCACCGCAACAAGAAGGATTGTGAGATAAAACCTCTTTCTCGTTTTTACTTTCTTACCTTTGGATATCGGCATGGCTTTAAACAAATATCTCCCTGAAGGTTTTTATTACGATTTCCAAATCCCTCCCCGTCACCCCCGGATGAACCGGCAGCACAAGAAGGCGCTCGGATAGCCTCGTCGCTTCGGGGAAGGGATCGTGGGAAGCGGAATACCCGAGGTCGTATATTTTATGAATCGGCCGCCCGTACATCCGGGCGGTATCTATCCCCCTTTTGAAGAGGAGCCGGGCTATGTGGTCAATCTTATCTTTTTCCTCTATCATCACCGGGAGGTGATTGTAGGCTGGGGATGCCCCGTCAACGATCGCGGGAAGCGTTATCCCCTCGATCCCTTTCAAGGCGCTGTAAAGGGCTTTTCCGTTTTCGACCCTCCGCTCTATTTGGCCGCCGATCGCCTCGATCTGGATTTTCCCAAGCCTCGCAACAAAGGATGTCGCAAGAGTCGGCTCGAAGTGCTCGTGCACCACAGTGGACTTGAAGGGCTCTATCAGCCTGAAGAGAGGGCCGTATATCGCGGGATTCGTGGCGTAGTGCATTAGAAAGAGCGTGACAAAGAGCATCGGGTTGAATAAGACGCCCGGTGTCGGCAGGGATTCGATCTCCCTCCCGATTTCCCGTGCGATATCAGGATCGCTCGCCGTTATGACGCCTCCCCTGAAGGTCGAGATGATCTTACCCTTGCACATGGAAAAGAATCCAACGCCGCTCCCCCCGCCAACCCTCTTCCCGAACAGCTCGGCCCCTGGTGCCTGGGCGCAGTCCTCGATCACGCAAAATCCCTCCCTCTCGGCCTGCCTTTTTATTTCCGAGAGATCCATCGGAAATCCGAACATATGTACGGGCACCACGGAAAGGGTGTCGCCAGATGTTACATCACCAAGGCGCTTCGGGTCAAGGTTGAAGGTCTTTATGTCAATATCGGAAAGCCTCGTCTTCAATCCGGCCCTCTCTATCGCCAACGTCAGCGTGGGAACGGTATAGGCGGGGAGGACGACCTCGCTTCCTCGATAGAGGTTTTTCAACGCCTTTAAGATGATATAGAGGGCGGAGGTTCCCGAACCCACCAAAAAGGCCCGCCTCACCCCGATGTAATCGGCGAAGGCCTCCTCGAAGGCGGAAATGTCTTTTTCCCCTCCAAGAGAGAGCGCAGAGCGCAGGAGTCCCCCCTGGCTGTTGTAAAAGGAGTTTGTGGGCGCTCTTCTCATTTCTTGATCCTAACCGCCTCTATCAAAAAACCGCTCGGAATCGGCCAGAACCTGTACCTAATCGGGACCTTCTTTACCACGTCAAATCCGAGCTCCGTAAGCCTCCCCTTGACCCTGGATATGGAATATGCGTTTACGGGGAGCCTTCTTGTCGAGGGATCGATGATCGTGGAAAACCTGTAGGCCGTATAGATCAACGGGTCCCTGCGATTCCTTATATCAAAGATGACGCTACCCCCAAAACGGACAACATTGCAGACCGCCCCCAAAATGACAGAGGCCTCGTCCCAGGACGGCTGGTTGTGGAGGGTGTTTACGGTAATCGCAAGGTTGAAGGCCCCTTCTTTGAATGGCAGCGTCTCCCCCCTCGCCACTACAACCTTGAGCCTCCCGGAAAAAATCCCGCCGTCTTTTGAGGGATTGTCGCCCCTTATCCTCAATCCCGCCTCGATAAGCTGCTGCTTGAGGACATCCACCCCGACCAGCGTCCTTACGGAACCCCCGTCGATTACCGACTTTGCCAGAAGCCCCTCCCCCACCCCGACCTCTAAGGCGACGTCGCACGATTTCCCGCGGGCGAGCCCTGCCGCGCACTCCCTTATCCTATCGGAGAGGGGGCCGCTGGAGATGTCTTTTCCCACGTCCCCCCGAAACCTCAGAAATATCCTTGAAATCAAGCTTGAAATACCCACCCCCTGAAGGCTCCCGTCAAATCCAATCGAATATCAAACAAACAAATCTCAAATTTCCTCGAAAAGGGACTTCGTAAAGCCGGAGATCCCCCACAAAATTATCTTCAAGTTTCCCCTCTTCACCGCCTGGATGGGAAGCCTCAAAACGAAGTGGAGGCATTGAAGGGGAAAGACATACGCCGGAAAGTTCTTCCTGTAGAAGCGGCACAGGTTGTGCCCGTACCAGAAGAACCAATCCCTCGTGTCCTTGGGCCTGCACCCTCCCACAGGCTCCAGCAGGTGGACCAGGGAGGCATGAGGGCAAAACAGCATCCCGTACCCCAGCCTCCGAATCCTCAAGGACATATCCGCGTCCTCCAGGTGGGCCGTCCCCCCGAAGCCCACGTCAAATCCCCCCGCCTCTACAAGGGCTTTCTTAAGAAACGACATGTTGCACCCCCTGGCGTGATGGGCGATCGTTGGGACGTCGGAATCGAAGTTCTCGCGGATCAAAAGGCCGAAGAGTCTGATCTTCGCGATCCTCTCCGGGTTTTTCTCCACTTCGGATGGCGGCTCCCCCGGCGGCAGAATCCTTCCTGCGACCCCCCCCACGTTATCCACGCCCTCGCCTTCGTAGGCCGCCACATGGGCGGAGACAAGCCGGTTGTCCGGGACTACATCGTCGTCCAAAAAGACCACGACATCCCCCCTCGCCCTCTTTATCCCAACGTTTCTGGCGTTTGTAAGCCCCGGCTCGTCGATCTTGACGTAGATGATTTTGTCCCGATTCGCCTCGACAAACTCGATTACGGAGTCGTCCGGATCGGGGGTCTGGTCGACCACTATAATCTCGCAGTCGCCGCAGCCGCTCGATAGGAGACGGCTTACGGTGCCGATCAGAAGCTCTCCCCTACCGATAGTCGGGATCACCACCGAAACTTTTGGAACATCTAAAGTCATTATGACAAGTATTATATCATTTTAAACCGATGATTAAAAATCGATTCGACCGTAGACCTCAAAAGGTGCGCGGAAAAGTATTGAAAATCCAGCGAGATCACTTCCTCGACTCCTCATACTCCCGGTGAAGTTCGGAGATCTCCTCGGCTCTCAGCCTCCAGTCGAACGTGCGCGCCCTCTCAAGACCCCGCCTCCCCATATCCTCGGCCCTCCTTGGATCATCGATAAGCCCGATTACCGCATCAGTTAGCCCCCCGGCGTCTTCCGGGTCGACGAGTATCCCGCTCCCGCCGTCCTCGACGGCGAACACCGCCCCGCCGCTCCTCCCACCCACCACCGGCTTTGCCGACGCCCCCGCCTCGATGAACGATATCCCGAATCCCTCGATCGAGTCGGTGGAATCCTTCACCTCCCTGTTCGGCATCACGTAGATGTCGGAGAGCCTGTAGTGATCCGGCAGCTCTGAATCCACAACCCTCCCCGCAAATATCACGCTGTCATAAACGCCCTTGTCCACGGAGAGCTTTTCAAGGGACCTTCGGTAGGGCCCGTCCCCGACGATTAGATAGACTACGTCGGGGTGCTTCTTTAAAATACCGGGGAGGGCCGAGATCACCGTGTCCTGACCCTTCCTCGGCGTCAGGCGGGCCACGGTCATAAGCACAGTCTTCCCCTTAACCCCGTACCTCTCCATCATCTCCATCGGCGGCTCCCCGGGGGAGAAGGTCTCGGTATCCACCCCAGGGATTATCTCTACGATCTTCTCTGCCGACACACCGTAGTCTAAAAACTCCTCCGTGATCACGGGGCTGACGGAGATGATTCGGTCGGCGCCCCTGATCAGTCGGTCGATTAAATACCTGTGGACGGGGCTTCTCATGTAGATCGGCTTGGTCTCGTCCCCGTAGACCCAAATTACGTAGGGGATGCCGAATATCTTTTTTAAAACATACCCGATGGCTCCGCCGTTAAGTATCTGCCCCGCATGGATCAGCCTTACCCTGTGGCGCAGCGCGAGACGGAGGGCGTAAAAAAACTGGATGGCGAAATTGACGGCCTTTATAAAAAGCGAGTTCACGGGAATCGCGGGATACCTGATCGCGCCCCTGCCGCTCTCTTCGTCAAAGTCCCTTCCCCCTTCCACCCCAGGCGCCAATATCAGGTCTTCACCATCGGGGAGGAAGAGCCAGATCCGATAAAAGAGGGTCGATATCCCGCTTATCGTCGGCGGGTAATCGTTTGTCAAGAGAATCGTCTTCACGTCTAACCCGTCTTCTTTCCAAAAAACTGAAGCATTACTGTCCGTCTATGATCTCAAGGAGCCTCGTTGCCGTCCGCCTCCAGCTGAAGTTCTTTAAGATCAGCCTCCTCGCCCCTCTCCCTATCCTCTCCCTCAATTCATAGTCGTCGATAAGGGCCGCTATCGCACCGGCCAGTTTTTTAGGGCTAACATCCTCTATGAAGAAGAAATCCTCGCCGTGGGTCAGCGGCACGTCGAAGAGGGTCTTGTAGTTTCTTATCACCGCACCCCCCGAAGACATGTATTCAAGTATCTTCATGCTGTTTCCCCACCTCTTCGGATCCGTCGTCACGAAGATCAGTACCGAAGAGGCCCGAACGAAGTCCGGTATCTCACTGTGAGGCCTGACGCCGAGAAAGAAGACCCTCTCCAAAAGCCGATTTTCTTCGGCGATCTTCCGGCAGAGGGGGAGGTCGTGGCCGTCACCTATCATGAGAAAATCGACGTCGCCGCGCTCCCATGCTACGTATTTAGAAGCCTCCACTATTGATCTGGTGGAGGAGTGGGGATAGAACGAGCCGACGAACGTGACGTAGCTCCTCTTCGGATCGAGCTTAATCCCCCCAAGCCGAGAGATATTTTTAATTACGCGGCCCTTTTCTCCAGGCGAAAAGAGGTCCGTATCAACGCCGTTGGGCACCACATACGTTCTCTCTACATCGAGATTGTACATCTCGACGTGTCTCTCTTTGAGCTCGCTGGAGGCGAAAACGAGGGCGTCGGCCAGCCCGAAGTTTATCCTCTGCATGAGGCTGAAGAATCGTATCTTCAGCCTTGAGGTGCCGATGATCCTGAGATCATCCACAAGAAATCCGTTAATCTCGACAATCAGTGGTATTCCGACAAGCTTGCAGGCGACAAACAGGAAAAATATAAGGCTCATCTCGCGGCAGTAGAGCGCCCTCGGCTTGAGTTTTATGCCGTAAAAGAGAATATACACGGGCAACAGGAGGAAGTACAGGTACTCGCCGACGATCCTGACATTTAAGGAGGGAACGTAAACCACCCGGCATTCGGGCGGAATCTTAAATGGAAATCTGGACGGGCAAAAGAGCGTGACCGATCTGCCCATATCGACCCAGTTGTTCACCACCTCCCGAATGTGGACGGTCCACGCCACCTCCTTGGTCAAATCCTCGTAACAGGCGTAGAATATATGACCGCCCTCTTTGACTTTTCTCCTCACGCTCCCCTCACCGAGTGTTTCATAAAAAGATTTTTAAGCCTCCCCGCCACATCCACGATATTGAACTTCTCAACGACCCTTTTTCTCCCCTCAACGGAAAACCTCCTCCTAAGGTCGCCGTCCGTAAGGAGCCTCTCTATAGCTTCCGCCAACGCCTTTGTGTCCTTTTCCCCGACCAGTATCCCGCTTTTCTCGTTATCAACCAGCTCCGGGATCCCGGATATGTTTGTCGATATAACGGGGACGCCAGCCGCCATCGCCTCCATCATGGCAACCGGGATGCCGTCGTGGTGGCCGTCCGGCGCAGTGATGCACGGAAGGACAAATAGATCGGCCCTCCGGTAATATTCCATTATCTCGCTGTTTTTTACCTCCCCGGCAAACTCCACATCGATATTAAGCCTTGAGGCCTCCCTCGTCAGCAGGTCCCTCATCGGGCCGTCGCCGACGATCACGAGCTTCCTATTCAGCCTTTTAACCTTATCGCTGGAGCACGCCTTCAGCAGGAAGGGTATACCCTTCGGGGGAACGAGGGCCGCAACCGTAAGGATGATCCGGTCCCCGTCCGGCGTCGAATCGGCCCCCCCGTCCGGGCGAAAGCGCTCCGTGTCCACACCGCAGGGAACGACGTGGAAGTTCCCGCCGTCAAGGCCGGTCTTTCCCATCAGGTGCCTCCTGTTGAACTCGGATATGCACCTGACGAAGGCCGCCCTTCGACACTTCTCGGCTTGAAACCCCCAGTCTATCGGCTCCCTGTAGAGGTCGTAGCCGTGGCCGGTAAAGGCGAAGGGAATCCCGGTCAGCTCAGACACAACCATCGCCGAGGCCGCGGGCCCCGTGGCGAAGTGGGCGTGGATGATCACAGCATTCCTCTCCTTTATCCCCCTTGCCATGGCGATGGTCGAGATCGCAATCCGCCATCCGGCGTACCTCCTCATTCGACCGAAGTGGGGACGGATCACAAAGGGTCCCCCGAAAAACCGCCCCGTGAGATTCAGAATGTCGCGGCCGAGAGATCTCTTCTTCGGTCCCGCGTAGGGCGAAAAATCATTATACACCGCGGGATTATTCGGGTTGATGTCTATTTCGACTCCGATATTCCTCAGGGCATCCATCTCGTAGGTCAGCCAGCCCGGCTTGATCCCCTCCAATATGTACGCGACCTTCATCTTTTTCCTGTCTCCGCCGTCAATTGGTCAAATATCCCGGCGAGCCTTTCGGCCTGTCTCCGCCTTTCGAAACGCCTGACGGCCTCGATATTCGGCGAAAAAGTGCCCTTACCCTTCATCTCGGCTATCTCCTCAATCGCCCCTCTGAACTTGCGGCGGAGGGCTTCAGGGTTGTCCTCGCTGATTACAATCCCCGTTTCCGTCGACCTCACGAGGTCAGCGGCCTCACCGGGGGGAACGACGGCCAGGATGGGACGCCCCGCCGCCATATATTCGAAGAGCTTCCCTGTGACGTGATACGAGGCTTTCTCATCGGCCGTCACCACCACAAGGTTGCAGTCCGATCGGGTGACGACATCGACAGCCTCGCGGTGGGTCAGGTACCCCAGAAATTGGACATTATCGCCGAGGAAGCTCCTGATCTCCGCTTCTATCTCCTTATCCATCACCCCCACAAACCTGAAGAGCAGCCTCTCCCTGAGAGATGGCTCTTCCCTTAGGATGCGCCTTACCGCCAAAAAGAAATCCTTCGGGTAATTTCCGCCGTAAATGGAGCCGGAGTGCGTGATGATTAATTTGTCTGAATCCACCTCCCGGGCGCCGTCTCCGCCGAAGTCATCCGGGTCATAGCCGTTATATATCGTGACGAGGCGATCTGGATCAACCCAAGGGAGCTCCCCGTAACTCTCCTTTGCCCTCTCGGTGATGCATATCGTACGATCGGCGTCCCTCATCACCGCCCTCTCCATCATTCGATTGATCGACTCGATCCATCCGTTGGAGGGTTTGTAGAGATAATTCTTAGTCCACGGATCCCTGAAGTCGGAGACCCAGGGGAGCCGGGTAATTCTCTTCAACAGGAGGGCCGCAAGATGGGTGCTGTGGGGTGGCGATGTGGAATAGATCAACCGGATGTCATGTTTTTTGACCATCCGAAGAGCGCCGAATAGTATCGATAACGCCCAGAAAATCTTGTCGTCCGGGATGAAGACGTTTTCCATCAATCCCTGGGCAAATCCCCTCGAGGTGATCCTTTCGAGGGCGGAGATGAAAAATCCGGGCCTCAAGGGCGAAGACCGCCTTACAATCGTAGATTCCGGTATATCTTCGTGGAGCGTCTCGTCCCGGGCCCAGTAGTTCTTGTCGTCCGCGGCAATAACCAGCCCTTCCCACCCGAACTCGGGGAGGTACTTGACGAACTTGACCGTCCTCTGGACTCCGCCCCCGCCCATCGGCGGGAAGTTATACGACAGAAAAAGGACATGCCTCAACAAAACACCTCAAAAAAAGGGAATTTGAAATCCCAGCCATCAATTAAATCTTCACACACTGTCCAGGGAAAATCAACCTCGATAAAGAATATATCGACAGGTTTCGCGAAAGACTACCGCGCACTCCCCTCGATAACCTCCGCGATTTTCCGGTACGCGGCGTCATGCGAGCATTTGAGAATCACCGTCTCTCTCGCCGCCCGGCCGAGCCTATCCCTCAAGTCCCGATCCCTGATCGCCGGTTCAAGCTTTTGGGCGAGGTCTTCGGGATTCTTCGCCTCAAAGATGATACCGTTTCCCCTGCCCCCTCCCCTTCCTTGAGGAATTATCACCTCCGTTATACCCGTAATCTCTGGCACCACGACGGTGAGACCCACCGACATCGCCTCGAGCATCGAGACGGGAAGCCCTTCCGACAGGCTCGAAAGCACGAATATATCGGAACCCCTCAGTCGATCCCTAAGCGGTCTCCCGTATAGGCTCCCCGCAAAGGTGACGAATTTCACAAGGTCCAGATCATCTGCCAGTCTTTCCAGGTTCCCCCTCTCTTCCCCTTCACCCACAACGGTCAAATGAAATTTGACCCCCCTCTTTTTGAGGATGCTCAACGCCTCCAACAGATAGGGGTGCCCCTTAACAGGGTGCAGTCTCCCCACAATGACTATATCGACGACCCCTTTTTTGTTCCTTCCTCCTTGGTGGGGAGAAAAGAAGTCCGTGTCCACGCCGTACGGTATCACCTTTACCGACTCCCCCGCTTGATTTCCCGCAATCTCCACGATCTTCTTCCTGTTGTATTCTGTCGGCGTTATTACGCCCTCGGCACCCCTCAATAGCTCGGCGGAGTCTTTGGGGGAAAGTAGAAGGAGGTCGGAGCCGTGGGCCGTAAAGGTGTAGGGGGTGTCTACGAGTATCGAGGCGATCCGGGCCCTCGTTACTGATATGGACAACATATGGGCGTGGATGCGCTTTATACCGATGGTCTTCAGAACAAGAGCCGCCTCCAGCGATTTAAAAACGAACCTTATCCCGTAGAGCTTACGATATTCAGAGAAAAGGCCGAGGACAACCTTCGGCTTGAGGAAAAGAAAAAGGACGGCGGCAAAAATCCAGCCAGGATACAAGAGGGAAAACCGCCTGTAATTGTAATCGCCCAGCTCGGCAATGGAGCTTGGGACGTTCGAGCTGTCCATATCCCATATGGGAAAGATGTAGACATCATCGCCCCTCTTCCTCAAAAACTCTATCTCCGTGCAAATGAATGTGGTTGATTTTTCAGGGAGGCTCTTGAGGAAGTACGCAATCTTCACCGCTTTTCCTTGACAGTAATCTCATCTTTGGACTTCTCGATCTTTGACAGCAGAAAGATCGTCGCCATAAAGAACCAGAACGGCTCCATGATCCTGACGATAATGAAGGTCGCAGCCCCTATGGAATGGGCGAGAAGGGCCAGCGTTGCCAAGAGCATCCCAAATGAAAGGCCCTTGAGAAACTTGTCCTGAGCCTCCTTGAATGTGAAGTAGAGAAAGACTATTATCCTATAGATCAGGTAAAAAAAGGCGGTAATCCCCAAAAGGCCCGTCTCCGCCAGTACCCTGAAATACATGCTGTCGATTATCCCGACCCCCGTAACGCCCCAGCCCAAGAGCGGTTTTTCCGCCCATTTTGAAATTGCATACCTAAAGGAAGTGATCCTGGCGGATGTAGAAGGATCCAGCCCTTTGCCCAGAAGGGTCTCGGTGCCCTCATAACCGGGATAAGGGACGAAGGTCTCGGTCACCCGTCCCTTGACCTTTTCCGGGAGTACAAAGGGCGAAAACACCAAAAAGACCAACAGAAGAGCGGCAAGGATGACCTTCTTCTTTGAAAAGAAAAACAGGGTTACAAACATCGGTATCACCGCGATATACGAGCTTCGTGACAGGGTGAAGATAAAGGGGACCGAGAGGAGGGCGATCACGCCGATGAGATACCTCTTGATCTTCCTGTCCTCAAGTGTCATTAAAAGCCCGGCCGAGACGGAGATAATAAGAATCAGATAGCCTCCAAGGGTGTTCGGCTCTCCCGATGTCCCCTCGAACGGGGCGCTCACCCTCACCCCCTGGGGGATCTGGATCATTGCGTAAAGGGCGGTAAATATCGCGACAATAAACGCCACCACTATGAAACGCTGTATTTGGCTTTTGTCCTCTAAACTGCTGACGAACAGAAAAAAGACGAGGAAGTATTCCATATATTTGAATACATAGAGGAGGCCCGAGAGGAGGCTGACCTCTCCGACCAGCGACCCCCAAAGGGTAGAGAAGAGGGTGGCGAAAATGTAGATCAGTATCGAGTTGTTGAGGGGGGTCTTGACTATAAGTCCGAGCCCCTTATATATTGTGGTTTTGAGTATCCATGAAAGGAATACTATTACTATAACCACGTCCTCAATCCTGATTACGAGGCTTCGCTCCTCTTCGAGTCCCCCTCCCACTGAAAACTCCGGCGAAAAGAGCATCGCGAAGATTATCAAATAGAGAGCCATCTCCGTGTTGAAGAAACATATCGCCGAAGAGATGATCCCGAGGAGCAGAATCATCATCTTGAGCTCAATCTGGCCGGAGAGAAAAAACGCCAGGATAGCGATGAAAAAAATCATTACCCCGAACAACAATATCGTGGGAGTGTTCAATTCCCCCGTTGAATTGTCCATTTTAGGCGCTTTCATGACAGGACCCATTTGGGCGATGGGTTTTTTGGGGAGCTATTTCGTTTTCCTCTTGAAGAGATTTGAGATCCCATTTTTTGCGGAGTTCAAAAGATACATCATGTTCTCCTTTGTAATCATCTCCTTCAAGGCCGCAAGATCTTTCGGCTTGGGGCTCTCTTTCTCTTCGCTGTAATAGTACTGATAGTGATATTCGTAATAATCCGGGCCGTATTCCGGCCTCACGCCGTTTAAGATCACCCCTACCACATTCGCTTTGACCGCCTCCAGATGCAGTTTGGAGCGCTTGAGAACGCCCCTTGCGATCTTGCCCACCTCGTAGAGCAAGATGACTCCTTCGATCTTTTGGCTCAGGAGGACCGCATCCGTCACGGGGAGCACCGGAGTAGAATCGAAAATCACAAAGTCGTAGCTTTCCTTTACCTCTTCTATGAACTTGGACATCTGCTGGGAGTTGATCAGTTCCGATGGATTGATGGGGAAGGTCCCTGAAGTAATTATGTTGAAATTCGACAGCTCGGGAGATTTTATAAGAACGTCCATATCGATGCCGCCCAGCAGTATATCGTTGATGTCCCTTTTCACTTCCTTCCAGTTCCGGCTGGAAAGGATGATGTCCGACAACCCCGGGGACTTCTCTATTCCAAAGATCTTGCCTATGGTGCCCCGGCGCATGTCCGCCTCGACCAAAAGGGTACGATACCCACCCTGGGCAAGGGTGACGGCAATATTGATGCAGTTTATCGTTTTCCCCTCCTGGAGGGAGGAGCTTGTCACCATGAATGTTTTCGTCCCCTTTTCCTGATTAATAAAGAGGATGTTCGTGCGAAGACTCCTGTACGCCTCCACAACCTGGGACTTCGGGTTCATTAAAAAGACGAGCGGGGGCTCCGAATCCCCCTCCTTTTCTTTTGCCTCCTCTTCCCCCGGAACGCCCTTAATCGATGCAACATACGGAATGACCCCGAGAACCGGAATCTCAAGATAGCTCTCAACATCTTCGATGGTCCCTATGGAGGTGTCCATGTTTTCTCTTACGATCGCGAAAAAGATGCCGAGAAACAATCCGATAAAAAGGCCCATAAAAAACGAGGATCCGATCTTCGGTGGATTGACCCTCTTTTCATTGACAAGGGCCGGCGTCACCTCGGATACCTCCACAATCTTGCCGGATTCCTGGATTAGAATCTCCTGGTATTTTGAATTCAGCTCGGAAAAGAGACCGCTCTGAAGCTCCACCTCCCTCTCGAGCCTGACGAGGGTCAGGCTGTCGTTCGGATATTCCGCTGTCTTCTCTTTATACTTTTCGATATCCTTCTTCAGTATCTCCATGTCCTTCTTGTTCGTCTCTATCCTTGCATAAATATCCGAACGGATCGAGCCTCTCAATTTTGAGATTTTATTGTTTACGTCCACGACCTTCGGGTGACGCTCCGTGTACGTCGTGAGATACTTGTCCCGCTCTATCAGAAGCTCCTGAAGCTCCAGATTATACCTGTTGAGGGTGCTGTCCCTGTCAATTTCTCTGAGCTGAAACATGTTCCCCGATGAGCCCTTCGACGAGAGATTACTCCTGTAATAGACCAGGGTCTGGTTTTCACGATTAAGGGCCTCATGTTTCCTTTGGAGGTCATCGAGAGCTTTCAAATCCATCAAGGCCTGACTGTCCAGAGAAACGATTTCCTTTTTGTTTTGAAAATCCTTCAGCTCATCTTCGGCCTTATTTAATCTTCTTGAAAGCTCTTTCAACTGTTTCTCGATGAACTCCTTTGTCTTGATGGTTTGCTCATTTTTTAACTTTATATTGTACTCTTTGTAGCTTTTGGCCAGGGCATTTGCAATATCGGCGGCCATAACCGGATCTTTGTATATTACAGTAATATTTATTATATCCGTGCCCTCTTCCGGCTCGGCCTTCACTGCCGCCTCGATCATGGAGATATTGCTCATATGCTCCTTGGAGTGCAGGATCGTGTCATTTTCCTGTTCCTCGCTCATATCCCCAATACTTATAAGTCCGACCTCTTTTGCGGCCTCCTTTAATACAGGGAAACTGGTAATGATCTTCGTTTGAGACTTGATATTGCTGTAAGGCGAGTAGTAGAAGCTGGGCATCATCCCTACAAGAGACCGACTGCTGTCGTATTTAACCTTCGCCACCGCCTTGTACATGGGAGGGGGCGATTGAATCAAGGCAAATAAAAAGCTCAGGACGGAAAGGGTAACGGTCGAAAAAATAATTATGTTCTTGCGCTTTCTTACTATCCTGATCAGGTCTTTCAGTTGTATCTCATATTGAGCCATAAAAAATTCCCTTTTCGTAGTCTTTAAGGAAATACAACTCTTGTCGGAAACATCAAGAATTCAAGTATGGGCATAATCTGCCTTACAAAATAGTTGACGTTTGCGATCGTTGTGGAAGGCAGAAAGATGATGTCTCCGCCCTTAAGATAGATGTTCTGGGTCAGGTCGCCCTTTTTCAACATCTTTCTGAAATTCGCAACAACCACCTCCGGGTCTTTGTTGTAACCCCTGATCACCAGGACATTCTTAAGCTTTGCGTCCTTTGTCGGCCCACCCGCCGAAGCGAGTATTGCGGCGAGGGTCAAGCCGTCTTCAAAGGTATATGCCCCCGGGTTTTTGGCCTCCCCCAAGAGGTACACAACTTCCCTTATCTTTACAGTAAGCATGGGAGAAACGTAATATTCCAACAGGACCTGTGTCAGGTGCTTGTCCAGCTCCTTATTTGTCATTCCCAACACGTTGATGTCCTCGAAGAACAAAAAGCTTATCGTTCCCCTCTTTGTGACCTGAACCTTGTACTCCTTCAGCTCCCCCTCCTCCCAGAGGTTTATATCGATAAAATCCCCGGGCTGAACCCTGTGTTCGTAACGGCTCGCCTCCGTCGGCAACGAGTGAACGGGGCCGGCAGACGTGCTTCCCATCGGCGTACACGACACGGCGGCCGAAAAAACAAGCAATACGGAAGAACAAATGATTCCGATCTTACAAAATATCTCTGTAAAACTTTTTCTTTTTATATATGATTTCATTTAGCTCTATTAACCCTCCAACTGATTTTCGTCGACGGGCTCTACAATATGTATAAGATGGGCCTCCATAAGATTAACGATCTTCGGGGTTTTAAGTTTTTTACCGTCGCTGTCGTAAAGTATCTGCACAATCTGCCGAAAATGCGTTTCCCCCGTTCCCGCGATTACCCTCCCGACTTCTTTACTGTTGAGTCTTACATAACTGCCTACGGGGAAAAGGGTTACCTCCTCAAGGAGCGCCTTAATTATTTCGCTGTTGTATTTACCCTTCATATTCTCGACGATGTCCTTCATAACGTAAAGGGGCAAGATCCGCTTCCTGTAAGGTCTGTCCTGGGTCATCGCCTCGTAAGTGTCCGCGAGGCCGATTATCTTTGCATGTTGATGAATATCTTTTCCGGTCAATCCCTTGGGATAGCCGGAACCGTCCTCCCTCTCATGCTCCTGAAGGGCGATCAAGGACAGGTGCTGATACCCGTTTCCGAACTTCTTGAGAAACTCGCTCCCCTTATCCGGATGGGACTCTATCTCCCTCACCTCGCTCCTTAAGAGCTCCTTTTCATTACTTAAAATATCTTCGGGTATCAGACCCAGACCCACATCGTGGGTAAGTCCGGCCAGTGCAAGCTCATTGAGCTCCGCCCCGCTCATCCCGATCCTCCTTCCGATCTTTATCGCGATAATCGTCGTCCAGAGGGAGTTATAAGAAAGATTTGTGTAATCATAGCTGTTATACATCTGGGCCATGAAGATATTCTGGTATTTATCAATGGAGTTTACCAATCTCTTGGCGTGCAGGCTTAGCGGAATAATATCAAATTTTTCGCCTTTTCGCATGGAAGAAAACATATTGTCGAGAAGCTCGTTAAGCTCCGACAAGATTAGAAGCGCTTCCTTCTTTTCGACTTCCGTCGGGGCTCTCAAATACTGCGAGATCTTCTCGCCTAGAATATCGTCGGGAGTGAGAATATCGCTGATTGCAACATCTTTACCCTGACTGTTTAACCCGCCCTTCTGCTTTTTATCTTCAAAGATATCCTGACCCCTTATGATATCTGATATTTTTACCAATTTTTATTCTCACTTAATAAATTACTAATAATGGATGAATCCACATATTTACTCTTCATGTTCCATCCCACAAGCAGACCCATATCGCAGATATTGTTTATCTTTCTTGGTGTTCCGCCGGAGTAATTGAAGATCTTTTCCATAGACTCGATAGTGAAGACGTTTCTGTTTAAACCCGCCCTCTTCAGACGAAATTCAATATACTTTACCATCTCCTCATAAGAGAGGTTCTGAAGGTGATACTTTATAGCCACCCGCTGCTCGAACTGAGGTATCGAATTCACAATCTGTTTTAACTCCGGCTGACCGATGAGTATTAGAGTCAGGAGGAAGCGGTCGTTAAGCTGAAAGTTCAGAAGGAGTCTTAACTCCTCAAATGTCTCTTTGGTCTCAATCAGCTGCGCCTCGTCAATGACAATTACGGACTCCTTGTCATCGGAGACGTTCTTGTAAAGGATACGGTTCAAATGGTGAAGCATGTTTGTCTTCTTCTGATCGACATTCTCTCCGGTAAATTGATATATAATCTCCTGTATAAAGAGTAGGGGGGTCAATTTAGGATTCTCAATGAGCGCAACTTCAAAATTTTCCCTCGGAAGACGCTGGATGAGCGTCCTGGAAAGGGTGGTCTTCCCGCTTCCGATCTCTCCCGTAAGCATTACACACCCCTTCCTTCGGGAGATGCCGTAGAGCATCCTCGAAAGGGCCTCCTTGTGCTGCGGGGATTCATAGAGAAAGGACGGATCGGGAACATTCTCGAAAGGAGCGTCTATTAATCCCCAGTATGACTTATACATCTTTCAAATTCAAACTTATCTGTTATATACTTTTCTCTGTTCTGTCCCTGCATCAGAAAAAATATATATTGGCTTTCAGTTATTTGCCTTAATAGAAATAACAAAACAACAAAAGGCACTACGTGCTAAACGCCTTATATCGCCTAATATTTTTGCAGAATCGGACTAAAAACATCAAGTTATTCACAATATATACTAAATTTTATAATATATCAACATAATTTTAAATAATTTCTCTTAATTTATCTATTTTTCATAGCAAATGCAGGTTTTCCCTGATATATCCGTCAAGTATTAGGGTCGCCCTTCGCATATTATACAAGAAAAAAAACAGCGGAACCACCGTCCCCGGATGACTCATAAAAAACCTTATAGCCCTCACTATCTCCGCCTCTCCCTCCCTGTTTAGCAATCCGGAAAGGTTCGGTATTTCCATAACCAGGTCGTCCGATATGACCCTAATTCCGATGCACGGGAGGCCCTTCTCTGCCGCAATCCTTCCGATGTAAAGGCTCTCCATGTCGACTATCGGGGCGCCCAGCCTCTCTCCGATCTCCCTTTTTCCGTCTACCGATCCAATAAATTTGTCAACGGTAAGGACCGTTCCATCATTCCCAAAGCGGGTTGAAAACAGCGGCTCCGGCTTGATGAAGTCGACATGTTCACCCGATTCCGACAAGGCCCGGGAGTACACCACAACATCCCCCACCACGAGATCGGGTGTGAGGGAACCGGCATAACCGGTTATGATTATCAGCTCCGGATTATACGAGTCGATGAGCAGCCTGATCGCCCGTTCGGAGCCTTTTTTCCCCACGCCGGAAATAACGACGATTATTTCCCGCCCGTTGACCGTCCACTCGTATATCGGATTAGAAGAAACAACGCCCTTTCCGACGGACCGAACCTCCTCCATATCCTTTATTAAATATTTGACTTCCCGTTTAAGGGCCGCTATTATTCCTATCCTCTTCAAAACCGATTTTCAAGCTTCCAATGGAAAAAAAAAGATAAGCGACATAGACAATATATTGTGAACTTTCGTTGGATGCTAATCCTATATATTTATCCATATTTTCCGCAAAAAGATTTTCATTCAGGATTTGTTTCTTAAAGCGATTTCTCTGAGGCGGAAAAAGAATTGGTATATATTAACGTGAGCCGCAATCTTCACCTAAAAAAGTGGAGTAAGGTATCTTGAATAGATTTCCCCGAGTATTTTACAGCCTCGTGATAAATGAGACAAGATGTCTGAAAACTGCCCTAATAAGGCCAGTTAAACCTGCCCTATTGCATACCCGTTTTCCCTTAAATGTTTAAAGGTTCTAAAAGTCGCAACGACGCCATCCAACGGTTTTATCGGCCTAAAGCTTATTTCAAGTCCTTGACAAGACGAAAGCCCACATTAGGGAGGGCCACATATGGGGACGGACCCTCGCATCTTTTATAAACGGAGAGCCCCTCTGAATGAGAGAGGTAGTCCCCGCCCCTGATTACGTGATTCTCCCCGACCTCCGGACCCCCGGGATTCATCTCGGGAGAATTCCTGTAGTAATTAGCCGCGTAAAAATCATTTACCATCTCCGCCGCGTTTCCCGCCACGTCGTAAAGGCCGAATCCGTTCGGGGGATAATTGCCCACAGGGGCGGTTCCCATCTTTCTTCGCCCATAGTTGGCGTTGATCGTGTTTATATCGTCCCCCCTGGGATATTTCATCGAAGAGAGACCGCCCCTGGCCGCCTTTTCCCATTCCGCCTCCGTGGGGAGCCTCTTTTTCATCCAATCCGCATAGGCCTTGGCCCCGTAGTAGGTCACCATCACCACGGGGTGGTTTTCGCAACCCAAAACGGGCTTGAAACCACGGCCCACCTTTTCGATCTTGCACCCCTCCCTGCCGATATATATCCAATTCGCGCCACCCTCCATCCTGTTCCCCTTTTCGTTCAGGAACTTTGCGAAATCGGCATTGGTAACCTCGTACCTGTCGATGAAGAAGGCCTTGAGATAAACGGTGTGGGCCGGTTTTGCGTCGGCCCCTCCCATGTCGTCTCCCATGACGAACGGCCCCTCCGGGACGAGGATCATATCCTCATACTCCCCCGCGGTCGAAACCACAGCGGCCGCCGTGAAAAGAGATATAGAAATGATCGCTATGAATATACCAAGCAACAGCTTTAAGCACCTCACCCGCATAATCCCTCTCTTAATATTTCTTTTCATTTTTTAAGTCGAATTTAAATCAAAAGAGCGTCGAGATGCTTAAAAAATAAGGGAATCTACTTTCGCCTCCCGACTCCCAGCAGTTCATTTAGAAAAACCGCTCCCGACCGCTCCTAAAATCTCCGATCAGTCTATCTCCCCCGTCCTGTCACTGTCTTCAATAATCACCAAAGGTACAAGAAATTATATGTATCGACAAAGGCGGAACCAATCAATCGATACTCCAGGGTATGGACATTTGGCCCCCACGTGCCCAAATTTCATCTCACTTTCGCATCCCCGGTCGTCGTCAAATCAACGTAGAAAATCAAAATATCTTCCTTTTGTCAAGACAAAAATAACCGGTACAGCTCCCCGTTAATTTATCTAAGCCTGCCGATGAATAACTCTATCTCTTCGACGGTCTGTTTCATGATGGGAATGCTTTTATTAAATTTCTTCAGCTTTTTCTTGTTTACCTTTTTGAGGTTCTTTGTGTAGAAGCTTCTATATTTCGTCACGTCATTTTTCCCGACAATTCTGAGTCCATGATCGACGATCCTGTCAAAGAAGGAAAAATCCTCGCTTATATCCGTAAGCGTTATGGCATAATTGACGTTGTCGTCCATCAAGTCGAGGCACGCAGCGAGTCCGGCCTTCACCTCATCGATATATTGTTCTCTGGTCTTGATGGGAAGCTCGCCGCCCCACTCCACGTTAAAGTAATCCTCCGGCTTCAGATTTCTCCTGAGAAGCTCCTTGCTTGCAAGAAAGAGCCTCCCCGTGATTGCGAGAGAGCCGTAGAGGGGATCGTTGAAACGCTTGTTTCCCTTAACCTCTGCACCGGCATCTTTGGCGCCTTTTTTGTTATCTTTCTTTATAACGTCGTATTTTTCAACATACATGTTATAGGGATACGCCAGCTCGACGGCCTTGACTATATAAACGGGATCGGAAATGCCCTCCTCCAATATCGTCTTGAGCTCCCGGTACTTCGCGAGGAGGGCCTTTGAATCCTCCAAAAATTCCTTTTCCTCGAGAAACGGCTTATAGTAAGCACTCCAGCTGTAGAATACGACATAAATTGATGCCGCCAAAAAGACTCCCAGCAACAAGAGCCTGAATCCCCCCCATCTGACCGCCTCGGCCCCGCCCCTTTTCCAGGGGACCTTCCCCGCCTTGTCACCGACGGGAATAGATTCAACCACCTTATCTTTCGGCTCCTTTTTCGGCTTCTTCTCCTTTAATCCAATTCCCTTTTTGCCTCTGATCTCTATCTCCTCATCCTCATCCTCATCAAGGGGCTCCACCACCTCCAGCGGCTCATCAATGATGTCTTCCAGGACATCCCCCTCCATGGGACCAAGGATGTCATCCTCGTCGAGGGAGCCAATATCATTCAGTTCGCTCACGAGGGATATGTCGCCGGCACCACCTCCCTCGACGTAACCAAGCTCGTCGTCCTCGAGAAACCTCAAATCGTCTCCGCCGATGTCTCTCTCCAGCTTTATCTCCTCGACAACGACTTCGGCTTCATGTTCCCGGCCGACAACCGTCTCCGGCGAGAAGGTCTTCTTGCAGCGGGGACACCGTATCTTCCCCGCCGAGGCCTTCAGCTTATCTTCCGATATCTTGCCGTTAAGATTGCAGTGCGGGCAGGTTATATTCATCTCTACCCCCCAGTGGAAATTTATCGAATTTGAATATTTAAAATCTGTGACTATCTAAATTATAATCCGGCGCCTTTACACATCAAAAGGGGATGCTTCAAATAATATTTGCCGTTTGACCTTGATTTCATCCGCCTTTTGTGTAAGAATTTTAATTATATATTTTTTCTGCTAAATAATCAAGGATTTTTAGGGGCTCCATTTGACACCGTTTTGGTCTCGATGCCCCAGATCGAAAAAGCGTTTCAAGGACGCATTTTAATGACACGTTTTAAGGACACGTTCTAAAGACAATATGCACGAAGAGATAAAGGAAAAGGGGATCGCCATATTCAGGGCGGCTACGAAAAGCGTGGACCCCTACTCGGTGACGACAGGAGAGCTCGAAGGCCGCCGAGAGGCGCTGAGAAGCTTCAAGAACATCTACGTCATCGGCATAGGCAAGGCCGCCCACCCGATGACTAGGGCCGCAGAAGATTTTTTTGGGGACAGGATTACCGGGGGTGTCGTCGTTACCAAGTACGGCCACGGAGACAGTTTGAAAAAAATAGAAGTAATTCAGGCCGGACACCCTATACCGGACGAGCGGGGAGTGACGGGGGCCGGAAGGATCTACGAGATCGCGTTAAAGGCGGGTGCCGGAGATGGAAAGGAGAGCATCGTGATCGTCCTGATTTCCGGCGGCGGATCGGCCCTCATGACGGCTCCTGCGGACGGCATCACATTAGGCGACCTCAAGTCTGTAAACGAGGGGCTTATCGCCTCCGGCGCCGACATCCACGAGATAAACTGTGTGAGGAAGCACCTGTCCAAGCTCAAGGGGGGATGGCTAGCCAGGATCGCCCATCCGGCGGCAGTCCTCTCCCTCATCATCTCGGACGTCGTCGGAGACGACATATCGACAATAGCGTCGGGCCCCACAACCTTCGACCCCACAACCTTCGAAGACGCAATGGCCGTGATCGAAAGATATGACTTAAGGGGGAAGATCCCGAGATCGGTCATAGAACATCTGTCCGCGGGAGCGAGGGGCGATGTGGAGGAGACGCCGAAGGGGGGAGACCCGATCTTTGCCGACGTCGAAAACGTAATCGTGGGGAGCGCGGCGGCGGCCATGACCGGGGCCGAGAAAAAGGCCAAGGAGGAGGGCTTTAACGCCGTCGTTCTCTCGTCGGCCTTCGCCGGGGACACCGAGGAGCTCGCCCTCTTCCACAAGGGGGTGGCGGCGGAGGTTGCGGCCCAAGGGAGGCCCGTACCACCCCCGGCCTGCATCATCTCCGGGGGAGAGAGCACGGTCAGGGTGACCGGCCCCGGAAAGGGGGGAAGAAACACCCACTTCGCGCTCTGTTTCGCGGCCCTGACGGAGGGAGCAAAGGGGACCTACGGCCTCTTTCTCGGGAGCGACGGCACCGACGGCCCAACGAACGCCGCCGGGGCCTTCTCGGCTCCGGACACGATCTCGAGGGCGAGAAGTATGGACCTCGACGCGGAGCGATACCTGAAGGAATGCGAATCGTACAATTTCTTTGAACTCCTGGGCGACCTCGTCATCACGGGGCCGACCAAGAACAACGTCATGGACATCCGCCTCGTTTTCGTCATAAAGGAGGATGAAAGATGAAAAAGGTAAAGAAACAATACAAAAAGCCGAACTTCATCTTCAGGGCGCTTGGGGGATTTACGGCGCCGATCAGGGGGCTCGGCTTTTTGTTGAAAAATTTCGGGCTCATCAGGTATGCGGTCTTTCCGATGATTATCAACGCCATCCTTGTCGTCATCATATACATTTTCGGCACGAAGCTCCTCCTCGGCTACATGGACAGGCTCATCCCTGATGAAAAGGCATGGTACTGGATGGTTCTTTTCTGGATTGCGGCGGTCTTCACCGTGATCCTCTTCCTTCTCGTCACCGCCATAATTTTCTACATCATCGGGGGGATCATCTGCCTGCCGTTCAACGAGCTCCTCTCCCAGAGGGTGGAGGCTATCGTCCTTGGCAAAGCCCACGAAGAGCCTTTTTCCTTCCGAGTAATAACAAAGGACATCGGCTACGCCCTGACCCACGAGATATTGAAGAGCACTATCTATCTCTTTATCCTGGTATTCATCCTGCCCCTCTTTTTCATCGGGCTCTTTACGGTGGTCGTCTCCATAATATTTACCGTCATTTTCAATATAATTACGTGGATGTTTTTGGCTTACGACTATTTCGACCACCCTCTGGGAAGGAGGAGAATCCCCTTCGCGGACAAGATGAGATTTGTATACAAGAACCTTCCCTCCTCCCTCGGCTTCGGGGCGGCGGCGTTTCTGTTCCTCTACGTCCCGTTTCTGAACCTGATCCTGATTCCGCTGAACGTCATTGGGGGAACAAAGCTCTTTTTCGAGATACAAAAATGGTACGGGGAGATGGAGTACAGGGACATATCACCTCGGGGTAAAAAAAGAAAGGAACTAAAAAAATGAGACTTAGAAGCTTTTTTAGAGCGCTGATTCTCGCGATTGTCGCCTTGACCTTCGCGGCCTATCCCCTCTTCGCGTTCGAGCGGAAGGCGGAGATACTGGGGTCCCGGGTGGCGATCCACGAAGTCCCGAATGCCGACACGAAGGCGATCGCCCACGTCAACCGGGGGGTGATCGTGGACGTGGTCGGAAGGGAGGATGCCCCCACCCGTGTCGTCAAGGTCATGGAGTACTGGTACAAGATAAGCTACAGGGGCAAGACCGGCTGGGTGTTCGGCCAGTTTTTGAACCTCGACTCGAACAAGAGGGGACTTACCCGTGTATTCACGCTGAAGGAGCTAATCGAGTACTGCGAGATCGAGACGGCGAACCTCAAGAGGACGAGGGAGGCGGGCGCCCACGAGGCGTTGATCGAGTTTTCCAGGGCCTTCCTGAAAGACCTCAACGATATCTCGACCGACCCGATCCTGTCGCCCCACTACGGGGAGCTTGACGGCTATAGGGTACTTGACGCATACTACCTCGCCCTCGGGTACCTCGGCGCCGGTGACAAGAAAGCGGCGGCGGAGCTGACGGAAAAGATAACAAAGGTATTTCCCAATATTACGCTTCCGGACGGGAGGAGAACGGGAGACCTCATTTTCGAGCTGAAGAGCCTCATCGACGAGGGAAAGGGCGGGAACGGCGGAGCGGACTGACGGTTTCAGGGGTTCATGCTTTTGCAATAAAATCTGGGCGACGGATTCTGGAAATCTCCCCGACATCATTAAGAGAAGCTAGAAAATGACAGACGTGGACATATTCTTCAATCCAAAGAGCATGGCGGTTATAGGCGCCTCCGAAAATCCGAGGAAGGGCGGAAACATAGTAATAAGAAACCTCCTCGATTTCGGCTACAAGGGTAAAATCTATCCCGTAAACCCGAAGGTGGGATCGGCCGGCGGCGAGATTCTGGGCCTTACGGCCTACGACTCCGTCGCGTCCATCCCCGAGGGCCCGGAGCTCGCCATGATCGTTATCCCGAGGGACCTTGTGCCGAAGGCGGTCTCCGAATGCGGCGAGGCGGGGGTCAAGGGGATCATCATCTCCACCGCCGGGTTTTCCGACTCCGGCGAGGAGGCGGGGGTAAACCTCGAGGCGGAGATAAAGAAATCGATTTCAAAATACAACCTCAGGATCATGGGGCCGAACAGCATCGGCACGATAAACGTAAAGGACTCCTTCGTCACTTCTATAACGACCCTCGACAAGCCGAAGAAAAGGGGATCGGTCTCGTTCTTCGGCCAGACCGGAATGTTCGCCAGCGGCTTCTTCAGATGGATAACCTCCTCCCAAAATTTTTCTATTGCGAAGGTGGCCTGCCTTGGGAACAAGGCCGACATTGACGAGTGCGATATCCTCGAGTATCTGGGAAGGGACACTGAGACCGACGTTGTGGGAATATACTTCGAGGGGGTGAGGGACGGGAGGAGATTTATCGACACGGCAAGGGAGGTGACAAGGAAGAAGCCGGTCGTGGTCTTGAAATCGGGGAGGACCGAGACGGGTGCCAGAGCCATATCCTCCCACACGGGGACCCTTGCCGGAAGCGACAAGATATACGACGGCGTCTTCGGGGCATCGGGGCTTGTCCGGGTGGAGGACTTCGACCACTTCTACGATGCCCTCAAGGCCTTCTCCTACGTGCCCTTGCCTATGGGGAACAGGCTCGGCGTGGTCTCGATTACGGGCGTAGGGTGCGTGCTCACGGCGGACTACGCCGGCGCCCACGGCCTCGTCATCCCATCCCTCTCAGATTCTGCAAAGAAGGAGATGAGAGAGGTCTTCCCGGACTGGGCCTCGGTGGGGAATCCGGTCGACATGTGGTTTGCCATCGAGAACGTGGGGCCGAAGAAGGCCTACGAGGTGCTGATAAAAAAGCTCGCGGCGGACGACAGATTCGATATCATCCTGATTATCTTTACCCTCATCCCGGAGTCCGACTTCGACGCCGTCGAGGTCATCTCTAAGATCAGGGACGAAAATCCGGACAAGGTCTTCCTCGCCTGCTTCATGGCCGGGGAGCTTTCGATGTACAGGAGGTGGTACTCAGAATTCGAGGAGAAGAAGATCCCGGTCTTCCCCGACCCGGGGAGGATGGTCAGGGCCGCGGCCTCCCTATACAGATACAGCGAATTTAAGGAAAAGAGTTGAGCCGGGGGGAGATTGATATGTTTTATATCCAGTGCTTCGGCTTGATGCAAAGCGGGCGTCGAGCCCGGTTTATTTGAAATGTTTGAAAACGACTTTTTTAGGAAATAATCGTGATACCATACCCGAACATCGATCCGGTCGTCATAAAGTTTTGGAAGCTGGAGATACGCTGGTACGGGATAATGTACCTCCTCGCCTTTATCACGGCCTTTTTCGTCATCGGGCACCTTGCAAAGAAAAGGGGCATAAAGCTCACCGGCGACGACCTCTGGGACTATATTTTCTACCTTATGCTTGGGGTGATAATAGGCGGGAGGCTCGGCTACTGCCTCTTCTACTGGCCGGGGGGGTTGGTGGCGCTCTTATCAAATCCCCTGATGATCTTCGCCGTCTGGCTGGGGGGGATGTCCTTTCACGGAGGCTTCATCGGCGTGATCCTCGCCGTGATATATTGCTCCCGGAGAAAAGGGATACCCTTTTACGACATAGCGGACATCACCGCCGTCGCCGGCCCCATAGGTATAGGATTGGGGAGGATCGGAAACTTCATCAACGGCGAGCTCTGGGGGCGGGCCACCGACGTGCCCTGGTGCATGGTGTTCCCGCTGGACGAGTTGTCTCTCTGCCGCCACCCGTCCCAGTTATACGAATCGTTACTTGAGGGGCTTGTCCTCTTTTTAATAATCTTTACCATGAACGTCAGAGGCGTCAGGCGGGGGATTCCCACCTGGTCTTTCATCGCATTTTACGGATTGTTCCGCTTCTCCATGGAGTTTTTCCGCCAGCCCGACCCGCACCTCGGCTTTATCATTGGCCCCTTCAGCATGGGACAGCTCCTTACCCTTCCCATGATGCTTATTGGAGGTGCAATGATAATATATCTCCTCGTCAGGGGGGAAAGTCCCTCCGATAAAAAAAATAAGGGCAAAAAGAAAGAAGGGGGAAAGGCCAAGCCATGAGACCCACGAAGATCATTTGCACGCTGGGCCCCGCCACGGAGTCGATCGACATGATAAGGGCGCTGACTGAGGCCGGGATGGACGCGGTCAGGCTCAACTTCTCCCACGGAACCCACGAAGGACACAAGAAGGCCGTGGAGGCGGTACGAAAGGTGGAGGAAGAGATAGGAAGGCCCATCGGGATAATCGCAGACCTCGCAGGCCCGAAGATAAGGGTGAAAGACATCCCCGGCGGCACGCTCCAGTTAAACGAAGGCGAAACGATCAGGCTCACGGGAAGCGCTACAAAGGATCCAGGTTTTCTCGCGATAAACTACCCCCACCTCGCCCGTGAGGCCAAGCCGGGCGAAAGGGTATTCATATCGGACGGGACGATCGAACTTAAGATAACCAAAATCGACGGGGACGAGA
The DNA here is from genome assembly GCA_016929395.1 of Candidatus Zymogenus saltonus. Taxonomy (NCBI): domain Bacteria; class Deltaproteobacteria; order Candidatus Zymogeniales; family Candidatus Zymogenaceae; genus Candidatus Zymogenus; species Candidatus Zymogenus saltonus. The sequence continues at coordinate 8,947 of JAFGIX010000046.1, read as the reverse complement.
TAACGGCAATCGTGAAGAACGGGGGTGAGATAATGCCGGGGAAGGGGGTCAACCTCCCCGACACGAGCCTCTCCATAGACTCGATCACAGAAAAGGACAGGGAGGACATAGCCTTCTGCCTCGGCCTCGGGATCGACTGGGCCGCCCTCTCCTTCGTGAGGAGCGCCGATGACATCGTCAAGATAAAGGAGATCATTGTAAAGGCCGGAAAGGATATCCCGGTTATCGCAAAGATCGAAAAGACGGAGGCATTGACCAACATCGCCTCGATCCTCGAAGTCTCGGACGGGATACTCGTGGCCCGGGGAGACCTGGGCGTGGAAACCCCCCTGGAGCAGGTTCCGTTGGTCCAGAAGATTCTGATTCGCCTGGCAAACGAGGTGGGAAAGCCGGTGATTGTGGCCACGCACATGCTGGAGAGCATGATACACGAGAAGCGCCCCACACGGGCCGAGGCGTCCGACGTGGCAAACGCCGTGATCGACGGGAGCGACGCCCTCCTCCTGTCCGGTGAGACGGCGATGGGGAAATACCCGATCGAGGCGGCAGCAACCATGGCGAAAATCGCTAATACGGCAAAAGACGGGCTTCACTCCGAGGACTGGGAGAGCGCGGTCGAGAAGTATCGGGAGGAGAGCGTTACACACGCCGTATGCCATGCCGCATATCACACGGCGAAGGACTTAAACGCCGCGGTGATAGTCACCCCCACCTCCACCGGAACGACCCCAAGGATGGTGGCACGCTACAAGCCGAAGCAGCCGATCGTCGCCCTCTCCCCGAAGATCGACACGATAAGGAGGCTGACGATCTCCTTCAACATTTTCCCCCGCCTCGTTAAGTTCAACGACAACATGGACGACCTGATCAAAACCGCCAAGGAGGAGGCCGTGAAGTCGGGATTCGTGGAAAGCGGCGATATCGCCGTCATCACGGCGGGATTTCCGCCGGGGGTCGCCGGAACCACAAACCTCATCCGGGTCGAGGTCATCTGAAATCGACCCTGACGGTTTTTCCTTTAAAAGAAGCTGACATGGCAAACGAAAGGTGATAGATGACACAGAGTACATTTTGTAAAGAGACCCGACCATGAACACTCGAGAGAGATTCCACGCCACCTGCAATTTTGAAAAGCCGGACAGGCCGATACGCTGGGAGACGATAGGGTACTGGACCGAGACCCTCGACCGCTGGCACAAGGAGGGCCTCCCCGAGACGGTCATCGACAACGTATTTACAGGCCCGGACTACTTCGGATTCGACAAGATGAACTACCTGACGGTGGCGGCCGGGCCGGACTGCGACCCGAGCTTTTGCCCCGCCTTCGATATCGAGATAATAGAGGAGACGGAGAGGTACGTCTTGAAGAGGGATATGGCCGGGAAGCTGGTCAAGGTACACGTCGAGGGGCAGTCGGGCCTTCCCCAGGATTTCGATCACCCTGTAAAATCTATGGCGGAATTCGAGGGACTGAAGTGGCGCCTCGACCCGGAGACCCCGGAGCGCTTCACGCAAAACCTCGACATCATGATAAACCTCGCAAACGGCTTCGGAGACGACTGCTTCAACTCAGCCGTCTGTTGCGGCCTCTTCGGGACTTACCGCCACCTCATGGGCCTTGTGGGGATGTCGGTCCTGATGAAGAGGGAGCCGAAGCTCCTCCACGCGGTCGCTGAGAACTGGGTCTACATGCACGAGACCCTCATGAAAAAGGTGAGGGAGAAGGCGATAATCGACTACATCTACTTCTGGGAAGATATGTCCTACAAGAACGGGCCGATGATCTCTCCGAAGGCGTTCAGGGAGTTCATATCCCCATACTACAAGAGGCTTATCGACTCCTTGAAGGCGGACACAGACATCCGCGTCTTCGGCGTGGACTCCGACGGCAACCTCTGGATACTGCTCCAGCTCTTTTCCGAGGTAGGAATAAATATGTTCCTACCATTCGAGGTGCAGGCGGGGATGGACATAAGGGAGGTGAGGGAGAAATTCCCGAAGATGGTGATCTGGGGGGGGATCGACAAGATGGCCCTCTTCGACAAGGACGAGCATATCGAGAAGGAGGTCATGGACAAGGTGCCGCCCGTTCTCAAGAGCGGGGGTTTTATTCCCGCCGTAGACCACACCATACCGCCTGAGGTCTCTCTCAAGAACTACGAGAGATTCCTCGAGATTGTGAGGGGGATAAAATAACCCGGAAACGGGATCGATACGGTCGTCTGAAAATTTGAGGGAGCGCCGGGAAAGTTTTAACCGCCCCTCGGTCTTTCTGTTTTTTCAGATTGAGATTTTAAAAGGCCCGAGACTCATATCAAACTGCAAACGTATGCGGGACAGCCGATGAACGTGCGAGAGAGATTTCACGCCCTGTGTAGTTTTGAAAAGGTCGCGAGGCCCGTCCGCTACGAGGCGCTGGGTTTCTGGGAGGAGACCCTGGCCCGCTGGCACACAGAGGGCCTTCCTGAGACTGTGGTCGACTCGGCGTTCACCGCGCCGGATCACTTCGGCTTCGACAAGCTGAGCTGGCTCCCCATCATGGCGAACACCGACTATGAGCCAGGCTTCTGGCCCGCCTTCGAGGAGGAGGTGATCGAAGAGGTGGACAAATACCTCATCAAGCGGGACGTGGGGGGAAACACCGTCAGGGTATTCACAGACGGCCGCTCGACGATCCCCCAGTACCTCGATCACCCCGTAAAAACCCTCGGCGACTTTGAGGAATTGAAATGGCGCCTCGACCCGGAGACGCCGGAGCGCTTCACCGACTTTCTGGACGCCATGGCGGCAATGGCAAACGCATACGGCGACGACACCTACACCTGCTCCCACCAGTGCGGCCTTTTCGGGACGCTCAGGCTCCTCCTTGGACTGAAGGGTCTGTCGGTCGCCACGAGGAGGGACCCGAATCTCCTCCATAAAATTGCAGAACACTGGGTATATCTCAACGAAGTCACGATAAAGAAGATGAGGGAGCGCTCGAAGATAGACTGGGTCTTCTTATTCGAGGACATGTCGTACAAGAACGGCCCAATGATATCGCCGAAGGCATTCAGGGAGTTCATGTCCCCCTATTATACGAGGCTGGTCGACTCGATAAAGGCGGATACGGACATAAGGGTCTTCTGTGTGGACTCGGACGGGGACGTGACGCTCCTCATCCCACTCTTCACCGAGACAGGGATAAACATGATGCTCCCCTTCGAGGTCCAGGCGGGGATGGACGTCATCAAGGTAAGGGAGGAGCACCCGGACCTCGTCATAATGGGTGGGATAGACAAAAAGACGCTTTTGGGCAACGATGACAGGATAAGAGACGAGGTCGTCGGGAAGGTAAGGTTCATGCTTGGAAAGGGGGGCTACATCCCTTCGATAGACCACAACATCCCCCCCGACGTGTCCCTAAAGAGCTTCGAGAGATACCTCGAGATTGTGAGGGGGCTCTAATGACATCCCCGTGATTGAGAGGACTCCTTAAGAAACGGCAAAGAGAGAAATCACAATCCTGTACAGACCTTCTCAAATAACATTACATATTTCCCGCCAATCATATCTCCAACAACCTGACGAGCGGAGTAGACAGACAAAAACTTTTAGCTTGATATTTCCCCGGCTTCTTGATATATTTTCTCGGTTATCAATTTTGAAAGAGGAATACAAGATGAAAAAGACATTATACCTTTTGGCGGCCGCCTGCCTGATTATCGTCTTCGCCCTTCCCGCCACGGCCGTGGAAAACGCCACCATAACCGGCGACGGACTGAGGGTGAGGGAGAAACCGACCCTCGATGGAAGAAAGCTCGGCACCGTCAATAAGGGCTACAGGGTGGAGGCGTTGGCCCACTCAAACCGCACCGACTCCATCGACGGATTTACCGGCTACTGGTACTACATCGTCTACAAAGACCTCTCCGGATGGGTCTTCGGTAAATACATCCAGGTCGATATTGCGGCACCGGTTCCATCTGAGAGCGAGTTCACGCCGCCGAAGCCCACCGGAACCAAGGCCGTCCTCAAGGATATACTCGGGAACTGGCCAATGTATTTCGACACCCCCAACATTATCTATTCTTTCTACAACGACGGGAAGGCAAAGTTCGTTACCTCCTACTTTGAAGAGGGGACAGACAGGGTCATTAAAAGACCCGAGGTCTGGGGGAGCTACGTCTTCGACGGAAAGACGATTCAGGTTAACTGGAACGACGGAACGAGCAGCGTCTTCTACGTTAAAAAGGAGTACGGCGTAACGAGCTTAACCGTAGACGGGAAGCTCCTCCCTCCGGAGCTTCACATGCTCGGCCCGGGGGAGACGCTGGAGTACGATTAGCGGGGTTGGCCCAGTTATATTAGCAAGGCGGGCAAGGCTGGATAGAAACCTTCAGGACGTTAAGCAGTTCTGCTCTTTATTGAAAGCGGGACTGGCCCAATTTTTTTAACAGTGCTGATAAGGTGGGATAAACTCCTTCAGGATTAGAAAGTTAAGCGGGTCAGCTTTTTATCGGAAGCGGGGTCGGCTGATCTGGTTTAAGTGGGTATACCGGGGACTAATCCCCATTCGATAATTGGCGTTAGGGGGATTTGGGGGATTACCTAATATTGCTCCTCCAAGCCGCTAAAGCAGTTGATGAGAAAGTAAAATTAAAAAACTGCAAGGCCGCCGGGACATCGGCGGCCTTTTTATATTTTCCTTGTCATTTATATAGATACCTATTTATCTCGAATCCGCCCGTGTGACCTTATCCGATCCATCGAGCCTTTACACCATTGCCCATATCCACAATATCAATATGCATCGGCATGAAACGAAACATAGGAAATGATTCGCTTTAGAGCCCTCCTCAACTTAAACGCCCGACGAGTATTGCCCGATCTTAAACAAGAACCGCCCCCATCCAAGCTTAACCGCTGCCCCCGGCCCTCTCGACCGAGAAGGTGAGTTCGCCCCGGGCGATCTCGGCCCCACCAGCCTCGGCCACAACGCCGAACCTGTGGAGGGCGCCGAAGGCGTTATCCAGCATTACGTTAAGCCTCAACGTATCCCCCTCCCTTGCATCTCCGCTGAAGGAGAAGTCCCCGATCTTTACAAGGTAGCCTGCGGCCGGCCCCCCTACATCCTCCTCGTTGACACCCCCCTCGTTCAACAGGCCCCCGCCGGCAACAATGAAAGCCCCCGTCTGGGCCGCGGCCTCGATTATCATCGGTCTGGGCATGACCCGCTCCTCCGGTAGGTAGGCATCGAAGAAATCCCCGAAGGAGTCGTCCCGAACAAGCTCTTTTATCCCGACGCCGCTCTTCCCGAACTCGATTATATCGACCGAGTCGATCAACAAGAAAGGGGGACGGTGAGGGATTATTTTAACAATATCTTCTGCGGTAAACCTCATGAGAGGTCTTTTCTCTCCCGCTCTACAAAATCGGCCAGCGCGTTAAGAGAAGCAAAGGCCTCTTTTCCCACCTCTTCATCCGGGATAATGATTCCGAATTCCTTCTCCAGCGCCACCACAAGCTCCAGGGCGTCGATGGAATCGAGGCCGAGTCCGTTTCCGAAAAGAGGATCATCATCCTCAATATCGGAAGGTTCTATATCCTCCAGTTGGAGGCTCTCAATAATAAGCGTCTTAAGTTTCAATTTCAGTTTATCTTTGTCTTCCAAAGGTACTTCCTCGCTTAAGGTGAAAACAAAAAATATATTTCTAAAAACCTTTTTAGGTCAATCCGCCGTCCACGGATATTACCTGTCCCGTTATGTAGTCCGACTTGTCGGAGGCGAGAAAGAGGACCGCCCCCGTTACCTCCTCGGGAGTCCCCAGCCTGCCGAGGGGAACGGCGGACAGAAGCTCCTTCTTTGTCTCTTCGGTCAGATTGTCCATCATCTCCGTCTCTATAAGACCGGGCGAGACGGCGTTTACGCAGATGTTGAAGCGGGCTAACTCCTGGGCCAGTGAGCGCGTAAAACCTATAACCCCCCCCTTGGACGAGGCGTAGTTGGTCTGGCCCGCCCTCCCGAGGATCGCTGAGGGGGAGACCATGTTGATGATCTTGCCGTATTTTTCCCCTATCATAAAACGTATCGCCGTCTTGCAGCAGTTATAGACGCCCTTGAGGTTTATATCGATCACCCTGTTCCAATCGTCCTCGTTCATGAACATCAGAAGCTTGTCCCGAATGATCCCGGCGTTGTTGACGAGGATGTCAAGTCTCCCCGGATCTTTTCTGATTATGCCGAACATATCCTCCACCTTAGCGGTATCCGAGACATCGGCCTTTATCGCCGTCGCCTTTCGCCCCATCGCCTCTATCTCCGAGACCACGCCTTTTGCGGCATCGTCGTCAGCCGAGTAGTTTATGATTACATCGGCCCCCCTCTCCGCGAGGGCGAGACTTACGGCCCTACCAATCCCTTTGGAGCCTCCGGTAATCAAGGCCGTCCTCCCCGAAAAATCGAAATCACCCGGTGTTTTAGGGGACATATCGCATCTCCGCGGCAACAAAGAAGATTTTTCGTTCGAGCTTATCTTGCCTTTCTTGTATTGCATTCAATATTTTCAAAAGGGTACAAACTATCCCACTTTACTTCTTTAGTCAAGGAATAAATAGCCTCCGGCCTTCCCGTTAAAAATTCAACTTCATTATATTCATCAAATCCCCGTGTATCCCGTCCAATTCAGCAATGGAAGCCGCCTTTTCAGGCACTTCCTCACTCTTCCGGCCTCACAACGACGAACCGGCACCTGTCGTCCCCCTTCGCGATACAGAGCGTCTCCTTGACCACGGTTTTCTTTCCCATTATCCACTCCGCGGCCCCGGCCATAAAACCGACCTGAATGTAACAAATAGCGTTTTTGGTTCTCAGTCCCTCACAGAGATAGCAGGGAGATATCTCGTAGATCAATCCCACCTCCTGCTCCAGGATCGTATATACATCCCCGAAGATGTTGGAGGCGGCGTCGGTCATTACCTTATAGATCTTGAGGAATTCCTCGAACCTCCTTCCGGGAGCTATCTTCTCCGGTTCGACGCCTTCGATATTAAAGAGATATGGGGCCACATCCACCATCAAGTCGAACGCCCTTCTTCCCGCCTCAAGCATGATGCTCCCCGCCCCATTTTCCCCCAGAACCTCTATCAGTGCTGTCGTAATGGTGGTGAAATCCTCGTAGTTATGCGTAAGATCAAGGTCTTTTGCGGGGAATTCGTCGATGAATTTCTCCAGCCCGGTGTATTTTAGAATCGAGAACATCCCCTTCTCGCCCAATATGTCCTCACATACGTGCAATGTGATATAGAAGAGAATATTCGGCAGTTTCCCGCGATGTGGCATAGGATTCCCCCGCAAGCTCTTTTTTACGGATATGATCACACAGTAAAATCATTCCCGGATATTGTTAATACCATAATACATCATTTTTTAAAAATTTTCAAGTAAGATAAAAACCCAAATCACGCGCCTCAAACGGCCCCGGTCCCACCCGTGACGGCAATTTAACCATCTCAGATACACGCAGGGCAAGCTTCCATACACTTGAAGCAAAAGTACTGGAAGCCGATGAATTGGGCCTGATAAAGATTCAGGAATTTCGGGTCCCTCAACATCTCCTTTTTCATCTCGTCCGTCGCGTCTATCATCTTGTAGTGGTACCTTATCAGCCCGCCGATGCCGTACGGCTGGGAGATCTTGAGGCACTTCATAAAATCGGTCTTCCCCTCCTCGTTGAGGGCACCCGCCGGGCACGCCTCGACGCAGAGCCCGCAGTCGTTGCAGAGATCCTCCTCCACCTTCGGGTCGGAGCTTAAGGGGAGCTCCGATAGAATCGCCGTGAAGACGATCCTCGTGCCGAACCTCGGGTTGATGACGATGTTGTGGCGGCCGAAGACTCCCAACCCCGCCGCCACCGCGGCGTGACGCAGGGAGACGTCCCCCACGCTTCCCATGTAGGGGAGATCCATGTCCAGCGGATACGACGGCGGGACGGATACAGCCTTTGTTTCCGTTCCCCTCTCGATGTATCTGGTCATAAGGTAGTTGTTCTTGAGCCCCAGCTCCATCATCCCCATCCGGGTCGTCATGCTTATCCTCTTGTTCTCGCTCTCTATCGCGCCGTGAATCTCCCGATAGCCCAGGACCACCATCGACCTTACGCCGGGCAATATGGTCTTCGGATCGGGCGACCTCTCCGACCGATAGTCGGCTATGTCCGCAAAGCCTACAACGTCCGCCCCCAGCTCCATTCCGTAGTCCCTTATCTCATCTTTATCCATCTCGTCCTCCTTTTCAATTCAAACCTTAAAAGTGTAAAACAAGTTTGATTATCCAAATGATCGTTGCCTGTCTCCCCAATCAGTCGTCCCTCGTGCGGATCCTGTCGAGGTAATCCCTCAGGGCGGCCCCCTCCTCGCCGGTAAACTCCGACAGGAACTCCCTGTTCGCCTCCTCCATCAGCCCGTCGAGCCTTTCGCCCACCTCCCTCCCTTTGGCCGTCAGCCTAATGAGGATGGACCGCCTGTCCTTCGGGTTATGCTCCCTCCTTACATGCCCTACCGATTCGAGGCGGTCTATGACGCCGGTGAGCGTAGCGCTGTCGAGCATCGTTCTCTCCCCCAGCTCCCGGGAGGTAATTTGATCCTGTTCGTGGAGAAACCTCAGTATCATCGCCTGGACGACGGTGATATTTAGATTTGCCACCTTTTGGCTCCAGAAGCGTATGGCCGTCTGGCTCGCCTTGGCCAGCTTGAAGCAGATGCAGTCGGTCGGTTTCATGGTTCACCTCCTTCCCCAAAAAATATAAGTTGTATAACAGTTACTCGTATGCGAGTATTATGTATACTAATGTAATATGGACGGCGTGTCAAGGATTTATTAAAAATTAGGGAATTATAAACGATTTTCCACCAAATTAGTTAGATAAGAAACTACAATTTCGAATATATCATCATTATAACGGTTATT